>JBBQJR010000378.1:0-2822 GCA_038326125.1 Chthoniobacterales bacterium | reverse complement strand
TGCGAGCCGCGTCCGGTGAGGCCATTCAAAAAGAGCGGCAGCGTCGCCACGAGCGTCTTGCCTTCGCCCGTCGCCATTTCCGCGACGAACCCTTTGTGCAGGCAATAGCCGCCGATGAGCTGCGTGTCGAAATGCACCATCGCCCAAGTCATCGGCTGCTCGCAGACGGTGAACTGATGCTTGCGCTCGGTCAGCCGCCACGCCGCATTTTTCACCGCCGCGAAGGCTTCCGGAAAAATGTCGTCGAGGTATTTTTGCTGCGCGGCCCAGTCGAGCGGCTTCAGGTCTTCCTTCCATTTCGCGACCTTCGTGCGCAGGTCGTCATCGCTCAGCGCGCGGAATTCCTGTTCGAGCCCGTTGATGCGCACGACGACCGGCTTCAGCGCCTTGACCATGCGCGCGTTTTTCGAGCCGAAGAATTTTTTGAGGACCCAGGAGACAGGATTCATGAGAAAAAGATGCGGTGCGGCAGCGTTATTTGCTGCCGGGTTTCGCGGCCTTCGTGGCGGCGAGATCAGGTGGAAGTTTGTCGGCCTCGAACGTCTCGACGTTCAGCTTCGCGAGGGAAAAAAACGGTGCGCCGAAATCCGGGAGGTTGCCGCCGGAGCGATCCACGATCGCCGCGATCGCGGCGACCACGCCGCCGCGCGCACGCACGATGTCAATCGTCTCCTGCACGCGCCCGCCGCGCGTGACCACGTCCTCGGCGACGATGAATTTCTGCCCCGGTCGAATCTCGAATCCGCGCCGCAGCACGAGCAGGCCCTCGTCCTTCTCCGCAAAAATGTGCGGCAGCGAAAGCGCGCGCGCGATTTCGTGGCCGACAATGATTCCGCCCATCGCCGGCGAGATGACCATCTCCGCGCCGACGCCGCGCACTTTCTCCGCGAGCGCCGCGCAGACGCGCGCCGCGACAGGCGTCTCCTTGAGCAGCAGCGCGCACTGGAAAAACTGGCGGCTGTGCAGCCCGGAGCGCAGGACGAAATGCCCTTCGAGGAGCGCGTTCGTCTGGCGAAAGAGTGAGAGGATTTCGTCGTCGTTCATTCCTTCACGCCGCCGTTCGCGGCCTTGGCGGCAGTCACTTCGATTTCCACTTTCGCCCCGCGCGGCAGCGCGAGCACGGCGACCGTCGAGCGCGCGGGAAAGGGCTGCGTGAAATGGCGCGCATACACTTCGTTCATGGCCGCAAAGTCGCTCATCGTCGTGAGGAAGACCGTCGTCTTCACCACGTCCGACAGCGCCATCGCGTTCACCGCGAGCACAGCCTTGATGTTCTCGATCACGCGCTCGGTCTGCGCCGGGATTTCCTCGCCGACGATTTCACCGGTGTCCGGATCGAGCGGGATCTGACCCGCGCAAAAAAGCAGATCGCCAAACGCCACGCCCTGCGAATAGGGGCCGACGGCTTTGGGTGCGCGATCACTGGCGATGGCTCGTTTCATGGAAAAAGAACGGCGAAACTATCAGTGAGCGCAAGGCTGTCAATGACACGAGGCGTGCGGTGGTGCTCTCGTTTGAAGTTGGACGTTGGACGTTAAAAGTTTGGCGTTGAGCACCGCGCAGCGGATCGATCGGATGCTCAACCCGCGTCGTGAAGCGGAATGCGCCTTCGGCGGGATCAACGTCAAACGCTCAACATTCAACGCTCAACTCTCAACTCAGCCTCGCTCGGCGCGTCAGTTGTTCTCCGGCAGCCCTTCCTTGTGCCCGAGATTTTTCACGGGCGCAAAAATGGCCTGGACGTCCGCGAGCAGTTCGGCATCGAGCGGCTCGGCGGCCCACTTCGCCCAGTTGCGGATATTTACCGGATTCGCGCTGCCGCTCACCGTCGTCGTGATGTCCGGATTTGCGATCGAGAATTGCAGCGCAAGCTTCGCGATGTCGCTCCCGCGTTTCGCGCACAGCGCGGCGGCCTCGCGCGCGGCAGCTTTCACCGCCTCGGGTTCCTTCAGCCACGCGGGCAGGGGAGCGTTCGTGAGCAGTCGCGCGCTGAATGGTCCGGCGTTCATCGCACCGACGCCTTTGCTTTTCAGATACGGCACGGCCTCGTCGGCGAAGCGCGTGTTTTGCAGCGTGTATTGGTTGTAGCTCAGCACGCAGTCCACGTCCGTCTGGTCGCAGATGAATTTGAAAACCTTCATCGGGTAGCCGCTGATGCCGATGAACTTCACCTTGCCCGCCTGCTGCGCTTTTCGCAGCGCCGGGATCGTCTCATCCACGATCTGCTGCATCGGCACGAATTCGACATCGTGGCAGAGCACGATGTCTAGGTGGTCCGTGCCGAGGCGGTGCAGCGACACGTCCACGCTCTCCGCCACGCGCTTCGCGGAAAAGTCAAAATGTGCGAGGTCGTAGCGGCCGAGCTTTGTGCAAAGGGTGAAGCTCTCGCGCGGCACCCCGCGCAGCGCGTAGCCGAGCAGCACCTCGCTCATGCCGCGTCCGTAGAATGGCGACGTATCAATGAAGTTCAGCCCGCATTCGAGCGCGACGTGGACGCTCTTCATCACCTCATCGAGCGTGACATTGCGAAACTCCGCGCCGAGCGACGACGCGCCGAAGCTGAGGATGGGAAGCTGGAGACCGGTTTTGCCGAGCGTGCGTGTTTGCATGGGATGCGAAATGCGGATGGGTGAAAGTTGGGACTGCTCAGGCGGTCCGCACGCCGACGGTGAGCAGCACATTCGCCCACAGCGCCTGGTCGGCGGTCTGGATCGTCAGCACATGGTCGGGGGATTCGACGGCTTTGTAAAAGTCCCACTTGGAAATCGGATCGATCGTCACGGTTGCACCAGCCTCGGCGGCGAGGGTGCGAAGCTCGGCCC
>JBBQJR010000377.1:0-2825 GCA_038326125.1 Chthoniobacterales bacterium | reverse complement strand
GTATGAAGTCGAACGCATCGAGGCCACCGCGCATCGCCGCCGGCTGAGCATGAAGCCCGGCATCACCTGCCTCTGGCAAATCAGCGGCCGCAACAACGTCACCAGCTTCGACCGCTGGGTCGCGCTCGACCTCGAATACATCGACAACTGGTCCCCGCTCCTCGACCTGCGCATCCTGCTGAAAACGATCCCCGTCGTCCTCTTCGGCTGGGGCGCAAAATAGGAGCCGCGACATCGGTGTCGCCGCGCGCATGCCTCACGGCTTCGGCGCGACCGCCGGCGGCGCGACCGGCGCGGCACTGATCGGCGTCGGTTTCGGTGCCGTTGGCGCAGGTGCCGCCGGCGCAGATTTCGTCGGCAAAATGCCTCCTGCAACTGCCGGAGTTTCCGGTGCGACCGGCGGCACCGGCGGCACCGGCGGTGCGGGCGGCGGCGGCTCCTGCCACCGGAAAAATTTTCCCGTGTAGTCGTCCAATTCCTTCAGTAGCGCATCGCAGCGCATTTGCCACAGCAGCAAATCCGGCGGTGCCGGCTCCTTCTCCGCCGTGCCGGGAAAAACAAAATACGTGACCTTCAGATCGTTCACCGCACGCACATCGCCGTTTGATTTCGGATTGATCGCCCGGCAAATCTTCAGCGAAGCCTCGCCGATTTTCGTCGTCGGCCCCGAGTCACCGAGGATCGCCGGGTAAAAAACATCGCCCACCAGCACCACGCAGTAATCGCCGATGTGCGGCGAATACGCATTTCGCCGCCCGCCGAACATCTGCGTCGGCAGCACGATGAACGGATCCTGCGCCCCGATGAGAAAACTGTGCGCCTTCATGTCCGCAAGTTCCGCGCGCAGCCGTGCGCTGTCCGCCTTCAGCCGCGGCACCTCACCCGCCATTTTCGGATCCTTGAGTTTCAGGTCGTTGTCCGCGATCCGCTTTTCCCAAATCGGCGCACACGGATTCGGCGTCGCCGTCCGCTTTTTCCAGCGGTAGCTCGTCAGCGGCTGATACGTCTTCGAACTCGTGTCAAACGTCGGCATCCGGTCGCCATCCGCGCCATCCGTGTCCACATCCATGTCCGCCTGCACGAGCAGCGCGCGCCGCTTCGTCTTTGGGTTTTGCAATTCGAGCATCGTCTCGCAGTCGAAAAAATTATGCCGCGAAATCAACTGGTCGAGCCGGTCGAGATTCGCGCGGATCGAGTTCACTTTCCGCCGGTAAAAATCATCGTACTCCGGCGACACCTTCGCGCCCGGCAGCATGGCCTCCAGCCCCGGCAGCAGCTTCGCGATGTGCTCGTTCAGTTTCGCCAATTCGGCAATGCTCCGGTGCGGCTTCGGCACCGTCACCTTCACGCTCACCTCCACCGCGTAGCTGCCCGGCGTGTTGCGCTCCGCGGTCGCGGTGGTTCCCGACACGGTCTCCAGCTTCGTCTTGAAATTGATCCCGTTGAAAATGCTCCCGACATTGATCACTTTCTGCGGGACGTACGGCGTCGGCACGGGCGTCGGCGGTGGTTCCGGCGTCGGCGTCGGCGAAGGGGTGGGCACCGGTGTCGGGCGAGGAGAAGGAGTCGTCGTCGGCGTCGCGGGCGGCGTGGGGGTCGCAGGCTGCGGCTCCGATTTTTGCTCGCAGCCGAGCAGTCCCAGCGCGACGCACGCGCTCCCGAGAACGCGACGACATTGCCTTGAAAAAATTCGCCGCGCCATGGCCGCTCAGCTCTTCGCGGTCGCGCGCGCATTCCTCGCGAGGAACGGACGCAGGATGAAAATCGGCACCAGCGCCGTGAGAAACATCAGCACCCCGAGCAGCGCGCCCGGAATTACCCGCGCGCGATTTTTCTCCACCGCGAGCAGTCCCGTGCGCGCAATTTCCACGACCGGCATTTTCAAAAAATCCGGCGCCGGCAGCGCATCCGCCTCCCCCACCCGCTTCGCGCGCGCGCCAAATTCCGTATCCACCGGTCCCGGACACAGCACGGCGACCGACACCCCCGTCCCGCGCAATTCCGCGCGCAGCGCCTCGGTGAAACTCGTCACGTACGCCTTGCTCGCCGCATACACCGCCAACTTCGGCATCGGCAAATACCCCGCGATCGAACTCACGTTCAAAATCGCGCCGCGCCCCGAGCGAATGATTCCCGGCAGCAGTGCGTGCGTCAGCCGCGTCAGCGCCGCGATGTTCACCGCGAGCATCGCCTGCACGCGCGCCCACTCGCTCTCCTCGAAAAGCCCGTGGTCGCCCAGCCCCGCGTTGTTGATCAGAAAATCCACCCGCGTCCCGCTTTCCTCCAGCGCCGCGAGCAGCCGATCGATCGCCGCTGCATCGCCGAGATCTGCCGCATGGCACTGTACCTCCAGCCCGCCCCGCGCGAGTTCCGCCCGCAAAACTTCCAACCGTTCCGCGCGCCGCGCCACGAGCACCAGCGCCCGCGCGTGCGGCGCAAGCTGCCGCGCCATTTCCGCGCCGATGCCCGACGACGCTCCCGTGATCAAAGCTGTGCAGCCATGCAGCGAATTCATGTGCGCGGACATATCCCGTTTCGCCTCCCGCGTGTCCAGTGACGAGTGCGCTCTGGAGGTGGAGAGTTGAGGGTTGAAAGTTGCGGGTTTTGAAACCCGACTGCCGCTGCGGCTGAACCTTTTCTCAACCCTCAACACTCAATCCTCACCTCTCAACTTTCCTCATGACCATCCTCCACCTCGCCGCGCAGGTTCCTTTCACCACGAAGGACGGCTCCACGATCCGCAGCATCCTCGATCGCACGAATGCGCCCGTAAAAAACCAATCCCTCGCCGAGGCGCGCGTCCTCCCGGGCTGCGGGACGCAGCG
>JBBQJR010000376.1:0-2847 GCA_038326125.1 Chthoniobacterales bacterium | reverse complement strand
CGATCCAAATGGGCGAAGACGACGGGCGCTCATTTTACGAAATCATCGAGCAGAATCAGACCTTCGGCTGGGGCACCTTCGACCAGGCGATCGTGAAGGCGTACGAGAGCGGAAAAATCTCCGACGAAACGGCCATGCTCTACTCGACGAACAAGGCGAAGATGAGCCGCTACGTGGACGACGCGAAGAAACGCATGAACCTCGTCGAGGTGGACACTTCGACGATGAAACTCGATCTCCCGACACTTTCCCGCGCCCGATGAGCACTCTCACTGACAACGATTTTCACCACCGCATCGATCTCTTCGAGCCGGGCGACACGACTTCACTCGTCTGCGTGGACGTGCCGGAAGTGCAGCGCCTCGTCGTGGAAAATCTCACCGAACTCGGCTGCAAATTGCACACCGGACTTTTTGTCGAGGACATCATGGTGAAGCTGCAGACGCACGCCTACGACGTGGTGATCATCGCCGAGCATTTCGCCGACTCGAATTTGCAGAGCAACCCGATCCTCCATGCCACGCTCGACTTGCCGACGAACCAGCGGCGGCGGCAGATCGTCGTGCTCGTCGGCAGCAGCGTGCATACGGACAGCGACATGGAGGCTTGGGCGCACAGCGTGGACCTCGTGGTGAATCTCGGCGACGTGCCGAACATCAAGCACGTGCTGCGACGTTGCATGCAGCGCAGTCGCAGTTTTTACACGCCATACAGCGAGGCGCTCGCGGCGGCGAATCTGACCTGATCGGAGATCCCGGCACACGCGATTTGCCGCGCGCAAATCCGGGAGATGAAAGTTCTCATCCTTCCGCACGCCGCACGTCCCCGATGATCAGCAAATCCCGGCCAATCCTCCGGCGCGAAATATTCTCCAGCCGCACCGCCTCGCGCGTGCTGCCCGCACCGCGTCCGCCGATCACAACGGGCCCGCCGCACAGCAGCGGCGCGAGGTAAAAATGCACGCGGTCCACGAGCCGCGCATCGAACGCCGCGCCGAGCAGCGCTCCCCCGCCCTCGATCATCACGCTCATGCAGCCGCGCCGCGCGAGCGCCCGCAGCACCGCGCGCAGCGACTGGCCGCGGAAGACGAGCGTGCGTTCGCGATGCTCGTCGGAAAAAAGATGCGCGTCTTTCGGCAGGCGTCCGCTGAGCGTGAGCACGACGCGCCACGGCTGCAGCGCGACGCCGCGCAAGCCGCGCACGGTGAGACGCGGATTGTCCATCCGCACCGTGCCCGCGCCGACGAGAATCGCGTCCACTTTCGCGCGCAATCGCATCGCATCGGCGCGGGATTTTTCGCCCGTGAGCCACGCGCCCTCACCGGGCGGACGCGCGAGCCGGCCGTCGAGCGAGAGGCCGGCTTTGGCGATCACCAGCGGCAGTCCCGTGGTGATCCACTTGTTGAACGCCGCATTCAGCGCCGTGCATTTTTCCGCGAGAATTCCCGTCGTCACCGCGATCCCCGCCCTTTTCAAAATGGCGAAACCATGCCCGGCGTGGCGCGGATTCGGATCCGTCGCGCCGACCACCACACGCGCGAAACCCGCCTGCGCGATCGCCTCCGTGCAAGGCGGAGTGCGCCCATGCGTGCAGCACGGCTCGAGCGTGACGTAAAGCGTCGCGCCCTTCGCGAGACTCGCCGTGCGCAGTGCCTTCAGCGCCTCGATCTCCGCGTGCGGTGCGCCCGCACGCCGGTGCCATCCCTTCGCGAGCACGCGTCCGCCCTTCACGATCACCGCGCCGACGGCAGGATTCGGTGAAGTCCGCCCGGCTCCCTTCGCCGCCTCGCGCAGCGCGAGGCGCATGAATTTTTCATCGTCCGCGCGGCTCATCGCCGTGTGATAGCCCGCGGCCGATCCCGCCGCAAGCGCGGCAAGGATGGCGCACCCGGGGAGGCTCGAACTCCCAACCTGCGGTTTAGAAGACCGCTGCTCTATCCGGTTGAGCTACAGGTGCAATGACTGCGTGCATCCTACGCAAGATGCGTGGCAGGGCACGCGGAAAAAGCGGATGCGCCGCGCGTGCGACCGCCTCGGCCGGATGCGGCACGACTCACCCGGACACTCTATCGGACGAGAAACACCGTGTGTTCATAAACGCAGAGACGCGGAGACGCAGAGGACGACGGGCAAAAGCGGGACGCAGCGCAGCGGGAAAACACACACTCATTTTTGCCTCCCTCTGCGCCTCCGCGTCCCGGCGTTTCCATGCTGCACCACGGCAGGTGAATTCGACCGATTACTTCACCGGCTCCGCATTCCAGATTTTGATGTCATCGAAGAACCCATCGTTCCCCATGCAGCCGAATTCCACCTTCGACTTCGTCGCGTGCGCGATGCCGGGGGACTTGAGGAAGGCGACCGGCTTGCCATCAATCGTCGCGCGCATCGTGTCGCCCACGGTCTCCAGCGTGAAGTCGTGCCAGTTCTCCGTGTCGAGCTGCACCGGGAAGGTGACGTTTTTCCTCCCGGCGGGCTGCGGCGGTTCGCCGGTGGCGCCGTCGGGCCTCGCCACCGCGAGCCCCTTTTGGTCCACGAGGATGACCGACGTGGCCGAGATGCGCGCCATGCAGAGGTGCCCGTAGTGCGAACCGTTGAACTTCCGGTCGTCAAACTCCGCCGTGACCGACTGCGCGCCCCCGAGTTTGAAGCGAAACTCGATCACGCTGTCCTTCGTCGGCACGTCCGTCCCGATCACCGCCTGATGCCCCTTCACCGCCGGTTTTCCTTTCGCCTCCGGCTCACCCTTCGCCCCCGCCGTAGCCTCCACCGCCGGAGCATCGAACCGCATCTGCGTCCCCTTCAGCGCCCCCTTCTCGACGGAAAAAGTCGGCACCACGATGACCCA
>JBBQJR010000375.1:0-2889 GCA_038326125.1 Chthoniobacterales bacterium | reverse complement strand
GCCAACGCGCAGGGCGTCCGCCGCGAGCCGCGCGAGCTGCTCCGCAGCATTCCCGGCGCGGAACTGTGCGAGCTTGCCGACGCCCAGATGTGCTGCGGCAGCACCGGCACCTACAACCTCGATCAGCCGGAGATCGCCGCCTCGCTCGGTGAAAAAAAGGCCCGCGCCGTCATCGCAACGGGAGCCGAAGTGGTGGCTTCCGGAAACATTGGATGCCTCACTCAACTGCGGGTGCATCTGGCAACGTTGGGTTCCCCGATTCGAGTCCGCCACACGATGCAGGTGCTGCGCGACGCTTAAGCGAGGATGTCCTTCACCACTTCGCCGTACACATCCGTGAGCCGCATGTCGCGGCCGCTGAAGCGGAACGTGAGCTTCGTGTGATCGATGCCGAGCAAGTGCAGCATCGTGGCGTGCAGATCGTGGATGGAGACCTTGTCCTCCACCGCCTTGTAGCCGTAGTCGTCCGTCGCGCCGAAGGTCACGCCGCCTTTCACGCCGCCGCCCGCGAGCCACATCGTGAAGCCGAACGGATTGTGATCGCGCCCGTCCTTGCCCTGCGCGAAGGGCGTGCGGCCAAATTCGCCGCCCCACACGACCAGCGTGCTGTCGAGCAGGCCGCGTGACTTCAAATCCTTCAGCAGTCCCGCGATTCCTTGGTCCACGAAACGCGCGTTCTTCGCGTGGCCGTCGCGCAAGTTGCCGTGCTGATCCCAGCGGTCGCCCGCGCCATTCGGGCATGTGAGCTCGATAAAGCGCACGCCGCGCTCGACGAGCCGCCTCGCGAGGAGGCACTGCGCGCCGAAGGTCTTCGTCTGCGGCAGCGGGGCGTTCATTCCGTAAAGTTCGCGCGTCGCTTCGGTCTCACCGCTCACGTCCATCAGTTCCGGCACAGCGGACTGCATGCGATACGCGAGCTCGTAGTTGCCGATCGAACTTTCCAGCGCGTCGAGTTTTCCGAACCGCGACACGACCCCGCGATCCAGCTTCCGCATCAGCGCAAGCTTGTGGTTTTGCAACTCCGCGCTCGCCTCGGTCGGCGTCACGTTCGCGACGGCATTCGCGCCCGCCTTGAAAATCGAGCCCTGATACGTCGCGGGCAAAAAGCCGCTGTTGAAGTTATCCAGCCCGCCCGGCGGGATGAGCCCGCCGTTCAGCACGATGAAGCCCGGCAGGTCCGCATTCTCGCTGCCCAGCCCGTAGCCCGCCCACGCGCCCATGCTCGGCCGCCCCTGCAAGCCGCTGCCGGTGTGCAGGAAATAATTCGCATTCGTGTGCTCGGAAAATTCGCTCGTCATCGAGCGCACAATCGCGAGGTCGTCCACGCACTCCGCGACATGCGGGAACAGCTCGCTCACCGGCGCGCCGCACTGCCCGTATTGCCGGAACTTCCACGGCGACCCGAGCGTGCTCCCGTTGTTGTTGAACTGCGTCGCCTCCATCTTCATCCCGAACGGCCTGCCATCCTCCGCCGTCAGCCGCGGCTTCGGGTCGAACGTGTCCACCTGCGACGGCCCGCCGTCCATGTAGAGGAAGATGACGTGCTTCGCCCTCGGCGAAAAATGCGGCTGCCGCGGCGCGAGCGAATTGTGCGGCTCCGTGCCCGTGCTCACCACTTCGCCGAATGATTTCTCCGCCATCAGCGCCGTGAGCGCGATGGCACCGAAACCATTCGCGCAGCGCGCGAGCATTTCGCGGCGACTCAGCGCGCGTGGGGAAAAGTTGCCGCAGTGGTGCATAAGCCCGTGCAACTTCCGCTCTCAGCGGATGCGGATGATGGCCGAGTTCGGGTGATCGGGATTCGGGATCACGCACTGGCGATTGCAATCCACGCGCAAGTCAGTGGCCTCAAGCGCGGTCTGGCCGATCAATACTTCGCCACCCCGCACCAGGAACGCCTCAGTCACGAGGCGGTCGAGAATTTCCATGTCCACGCCTTCGGTCATCTCGACGCTTTCCACCTCGCCATTGGCCAGCTGCGCACTGATGCGCCGGACGGCGCGCAGCCCGAGCTGTTGCATCACATCCACCGGAATGCGGGAACGAACGGCACCCGCGTCCACCACTGCATTCACCGTGACGCTGCGCACCTCCGCAGGCTGGATGAGCCCGCGACGCTGCATCCCGAGATCCATGACGTTGCTGAGTTTGACTGCGACTTTGACTTCACCCATACCCCGATGCTGCCACGGATGAAAGTGCCGCGCAACCGTGCAGGTGCTCCGGGGATTCTGCGTGCAGGCCACCCGGAAGAAAACTGTCGCGTGGCGAGAACGGCATGGGGACATCCCCCTGGGTTGTGCCGCCCGCGACAGGGCGCAGGTTTGCACCCGTGGGGTCAGCGCCAATCAATGCCGCTGGTTCGGCGGAACAAATTTTCCCCGCGCGCCCGGATTCCAGATCGCTGTTCCGTTTTCCTCAGCACCGATCTCGCAAGTCCGCCGCCTAGGATCGAAGATGTTCAAACCCTGCAAGCAACTGCCGCCCTCCGAATAGTGCCTAGACGCGGGTGCCGAATGCTGGCCCAATCCTTCTCCATGCGCCTCCCGTTTTTCTCCGCCGTCATCGCCATCGCCACCGTGGGTCTGTCCGTGTTGGCGGCCGCTTCCGAGGTGCGAGACTTCGGCGCGATTGGCGATGGCGTGGCGGATGATACGGACGCGGTGCAGGCGGCGGTGGAGGCGGGATGGGGCTCGGTGCGGTTTGAAAAGGGGATCTATCGGCTGACGAAAACCGTCGTCGTGAATCTCGACAACGAGGGGCCGCTTTCGCTCGTGGGCGATGGCACGGCGCGCATCGTGATGAATGGCGCGGGCCCGGCGTTTCGCATCATCGGCACGCACGGCGGCACGGCGGACCCGGCGACCGTGAAGCACGAGGTGATGGACC
>JBBQJR010000374.1:0-2921 GCA_038326125.1 Chthoniobacterales bacterium | reverse complement strand
CTCGGCGTCGGTGAAAGTGGTGAGCGCGTCGGTGCGGATGAACTCGATGAATTTGTCGAAGCTCGCGCCGCCCTTGAAATTCGCGGCCTTCAAAAACCATTCGAGCTGCGCGGTGCGGAGCGCGGGCGTCCAGCCGGTCTTTAGCGCGCGCAGGCTGCGCGCGTATTCGATTTGCTCCTCCTGCGTGGCGGCATCGGCGAGGAGCTTCGTGGCTTTCGCCGCGAGCGTCGGGCTTTGCAAATACGCGAGCGTCTCGCAGAGCAGCCAGTTTTCGTCGAAGGTCTTCGCGGGAAAAAGCGGGTCGAGCTTCGCGACAAGTTGCTGCCGCGTGGCTTCGTCGCAGCCGTCGAAGCGGTTGAGCACAATCTCGATCGTGCGCAACGCGGTGAGCTGCTGCTCGTGCGGGAGCGCGGCGAGGTCGAGCTTCAGCAGCGCGGCGAGAATTTTGCCGCGCAGCGCGGTGTCCGCGGGCTTCGTGTCAGCCGTGCGATGCTGCGGGCAGACGCCTGCGCAGCGCGCGAGCGCCATGAGTGCCTCGACTTGCTTCGCGGGATCGGTTGCCGCGAGCGCCTTCTCCGCCCACGTTGCGAAAGGCTGATGCTCGATCGCCGTGCGCGCGGCCCAGCGGACGAAACGATCCTTGTCGCCGAGATGCGGCCACGCGGTTTCGACGGCTGCCGGGTCTTGCCTGGCGTGGAAGGCTTCGAGTTTGTGCCGCAATTCGGTCTGCCCATCGGACATCGAGGTCGCTGTTCGCGTTTTGACTTTTGGCACCGGCGCCGTGCTCTCGCTGCCCGTGTAAGTCACGCGATACAGCCCCGACTGCACCCGGCGTCCGCCGATGGTGAAATACATCGCGCCATCTTTCGGAAGGATGATCGCATCGGTGAGCGGCAGCGGCATGCCGCTGAGAAATTCCTCCTTCTCCGCCGTGTAAGTAGCACCGTTCGGCTTGAGATGGATCGCATACATTTTGCCCCAACTCCAATCGAGGCCGAAGAGCGCGTCCTGATACTTCGCGGGAAATTTTGCGCCGTAGCCGAAGGTCATCCCCGTCGGCGAACCGGGTCCGATGTTGAGCACCGGCGGCAGATTGTCCGCGTAAAATTCCGGCCGCTTGCCCGCGCCGTTGCGCCAGCCGTATTCGGCGCCGCTCACGACGTGGCAGATGCGCGTGGGGCGGTACCACGAGGTGTTGAAGTCATACTCCATGTCCGCGTCGTATGTGAAAAGTTCGCCGTCGCGGTTCACCGCCGCGTCGAAAATATTGCGGAAGCCCGTCGCGAAAATCTCGAACTTTTTCCCGTCCGGCGACACGCGATAGATTTTGCCGCCGGGGCCCATCACATCGCGCATGAAGCCGCGCCCGTCCGGCATCCGCGGCAGCAAATGATCCTCGCCCCACACGGCCGGGACTTGCGACGTCTTTTCAAATTCCGTGGTCTTCGTCCCATTGCCGCAGATGAGGTAGAGCGCCTTGCCGTCCGGCGTCGGCACGACGGCGTGGACGCCGTGATCGCCCTTCGCATCCATCGCGCGCAGAAGCTCCACCTTGTCGAGTTCGCCGTCACCTTTGCTCGACGTGATGCGATACAGCCCGCACGGGATGATGCCGTCGTAGTCATTCACGCCGACGTAGAGCGCGCCAAATGCGAAGCACATTCCGTTCACCGCGCGGATGTCCACGGGCAGCTTTTGCACGTCCTTCGGATCGAGCGGCTGCCCCGGCGCGGGCGCGTTGAAGCGATACAGCCCGCCGTACTGATCGCTCGCATAAATGCGCCCCTTGTCGTCCGCGCAGAGGTTCACCCACGAGCCCTGCTCGACGCCCGGCACCGAGTAGAGCAACTCCACTTTGAAATCCTTCGCAACCTTGATGCGCTCGATCGGCGTGGCCTTGTTCTCGCCGATCGCGGGGCCGACCGAGGCGGGGCGTTTCGGCTTTGCCTTCGCGTTCGGCGCGTCCGCCGCGTGGAGTGATGCGATGGCGATGAAACCGGTGAACAGTGTGATGAGTGAGGTCGTGCGCATGGGTGTTCGGATTTTGAAAATGGGAATAGTTGCGTTCAATCGCAAAGCGAGAGATGCGGGTTGAACGCCTGTGTGAAAACGCGCGGATAGCAAAGATATTTGACCACGGATAAATCGGATCGGCACGGATGGAAGCGTCTTCGTTTTAAATCCATCCGCGTCATCCGCGTCATCCGTGGTTCATTCTTTCCGCGATCCTTGTCACTGCGTATTGCAGGAGTTTCAGGTTGTGTTCGTCGGGTCCGGCGCAGCGATTGGAGGCGGGTTGCAGGCAGCGCATCAGTTGTCCGCCGCGCCTTTTTTCTTCCGCTTGCCGGTGTTCGCCGCGCCTTCGTCGAGCTTCTTTTTCAGTTCCTCGAGCACCGTTCCTTCCTGCTCTTTCAGCCAGGATTCGTAGCCCTTACCGCGCGGGCCGACGTATTTCAGCAAATCAAAATCATCACCCTTGCCGAGCGCGCGCTGGTCGCCGTCCTCCTTCAGCAGCCGCATCATCGTGTAGCGCATCTCGTCGAGCGTGGGCGCAAAGGCGAGGTCGTCCGCGAGGTTGTTCACGCACTCGGGATCGCTCTTGATGTCGTAGAGTTCGTCCGGCGGGCGCTTGCCGAAGGCGAAGTCGTAAAAATGTCCGCCGAGCGCCTTCACGACTTCCTTCGTCGGGCCGGGATCGCAGTTGCCAAAATCCGTCTCGGGATTACCGACCGGCCAGCGCTCGGGGTGGAAATTGTGGATGTAGAGAAAATCCTTCGCGCGCAGGCAGCGCACGGGATAGCCGAGATCACCGGGCCGCCCGATGTCGTGGCGCTCCTTGCCCGCGAGCATCGTGTCGCGGTTTTCGATCCAGCCGGATTTTTCCGAGCGCTAAATCGCCGCGAGACTTTTGCCGGTCATCT
>JBBQJR010000373.1:0-2961 GCA_038326125.1 Chthoniobacterales bacterium | reverse complement strand
GGGCGTCGCGAACCAGACCACGATGATGCGCGGTGAGACCGAGGAGGTGCAAAAGCGCATCATGGCCGCCGTGCGCGACCGCGACGGTGACACGGGCGTGAAGGAAAATTACCGCTTCTTCGACACCATCTGCGGCGCGACGCAGGAACGGCAGGACGCGCTGAAGGACATGCTGCAAAAGAAGATGGATCTGCTGCTCGTCATCGGCGGCTACAATTCCTCGAACACTTCGCACCTCGCGGAAATGGGCGAGGCGCTGCTGCCCACGTATTTCATCCGCAACGCCGGCAAGCTCGAGACGCGCGAGCACATCGTGCATTTCAACCAGCACGCGAGCAACGAAGTGACGACCGAAAAGTGGCTGCCCGCCGCGCCCGCGACCATCGGCATCACCGCCGGCGCAAGCTGCCCGAACAATCTGATCGAGGACACCATCCTGCGCATTTTCGAGCTCTACGGCATCCCGCGCGAACGCGTGCTGCCGTAAATCCGTAGCCGCCGACGGAAGGAGGCGGTCACTTCGTTTGAACACGGTAGTGGATATTCCCGCGTGAAACGGAAAGCGAGCCCGGCTCCTTCCGTCGGCGGCTACGGACGCGCTACCCGTCGCGAAATCCGCCGAAAAATTTTCGCAGCCGTTCCGCGCACGCGGCGAAACTCAGCGATGCGCGCGCGCGCGCCTGCGATGCTTCCACCGCCGCGTGCCACGTGGCGTCATCGCTCAGCAACGCGGCGAGGTCCGCGCCATCGCCAAACGCGACTCGGTCCACCGCGCCATTTCCGCCGAGGCACGGCATGCGGCACAGCAGCGCGTCGCCCGCGACCTGCCCCGGCACCGCGCTCGCATCGAGCTGGAAAACCACGCGACACTTCGCCATCTCTCGAAGGTAATCGGCGTATGGCAGCCGCTCCTCGATCACTTGCAGCGCAGCCCCGCGGAAGATCGCGTCGAGCTTCTTCCGCCCCGCGCGGCCATCGAGATTGAAGACGGTCACCGGCACCCCGAGCGCGCTCGCGCGCAGCAGGGCGGCAGCGTGGTTGCGCGACGGCACATCCCACTCGCGCGTGCCGATGAAAATCCCGGTGCGCTCCGCGAGCGGACGCGAAAAATCCCAGCGCGCATCATCCACCGGATACGGCGTCGGGATGCACGCCGCCGCGCGCGCACCCGCCGCGCGATACACTGGCACGACCTCCGGTGTGCTGCTCAGCGCTCCGTCCGCGAGCGCGCAAATTTCACGGAACAGCGCGAGACTTGTCGCGGAGTTGAGCTGCTGCGCGACCTGATGCTGCCCGCTTTCCTTCCACGAAATCGCGACCGTGCGGCCGTCCTTTTTGAGAGCGCGCAGTGCGGCAAGCGCCGGCTTCAGATCACGGCGCAGCAGCAGCAGCACCGCGCGCATGTCGTCGGGAATGGCGCGCGCGTCGCGGAAAAAGCCGCCGCGCGTGCAGGCCGCATACGCGTGGTAATTCACCGGCGCATGGCCGCGCGCATCCCGCGCGCCCGCCCCGTCGGGGAAGCGCTGCTCGCGGTCGCGGCCACCGGGATTGAGCACGGCGAGTTGCATGTCGCGCAGCCTACGCAGGAATGCGGGCGCACTTCCACGCGGAAGCAGCGCTCTCCTCCTACTCTTTGTCCTGCTCTTGCTCTCGGAGCTTTCAAGTTGCGGAAGAGAGCAAGAGCAGGAGCAAGACAAAGCGGTAAGAACTGAGGCACGTCCGACCTTCGCGTCTTGTCACCACCGCACTGCGCGGCAATACCACGCGGCCATGTTCCGCCCTCTCATCCTCCTGCTCTTTGCCGTCGTGATTCTCCGCGCGCAGGATCCGAATGTCCTCGTGTACGGGGCGACGCCCGCGGGCATCGCGGCGGCCATCGCTGCGGCGGAGGACGGTGAAAAGGTGCTGCTCGTCGAGCCGACGGATCGCATCGGCGGCATGATCACGAGCGGACTTTCGCACACCGATTTCCGCACGCTCGAAGGACTCACGGGCGCGTACTGGAAATTCGCGCAGCGCGTCGAGCAGCACTACCGCGACACTTTCGGCGCGGATTCGCCGCAGGTGCGCGACTGCTGGCACGGCGTCTTTGCGGAGCCGAAGGTGAATCTTGCGGTCTTTGAAAAAATGCTCGCGGAGCAGCCGAACATCACGCTGTGGAAAAACCGCCGCGTCTTCGGCGCGCGGCTTTCGGGCGATGAAACGGGCAGCTCGATTGGCCTCGTCGCGCTCATCGAAAATGATGGCCGCACGACGCTCACCGTGACCGCGGACTACTACATTGACGCCACCTACGAGGGTGATCTGATCGCGGCGGCGAAGGTGCCGTACCGCGTCGGGCGCGAAGGGCGTGACGAGTACGGCGAATCGCTCGCGCCGGAGCAGGCGGATGCGCAGTTGCAGGCGTACAATTTCCGTCTCACTGCGACGCAGGATCCGGCAAACCGCGTGATGCCCAAAAAGCCGAAGGGCTACGCGCGCGAGGATTTCGCCGGCGTGCTGCCGCTCTTCAAAAGGGGGAAATTGCAGACGGTTTTTGGCTACCCGAGCGGCTGTCTTTTCAAGACGCAGACACCGCCGCTGCCGAATGGAAAATACGATCTGAATGATGTCTCCGGCGGCATCGTGCGGCTCTCGCTGCCGGGCGAAAATCTCGACTGGCCCGACGGCGGCGGCGGCGCGGCAGTCCGCAACGCGCCGGAGCCCGCGGTGAAACCGGAGGTGCCATTTTCGCCGACCGCGCTCACGCAGGCGCGCGAGCGCGTGTTCGCCGAACATTTGCGCTGGGATGTCGGGCTGCTTTGGTTTTTGCAAAATGATTCCGCGGTGCCGGCGAAGGTGCGCGACGAGGCGCGCGCGTGGGGCTGGTGCCGCGACGAGTATGACGACAACGCGCACCTTCCGCCGCAGCTCTACGTGCGCGAGGCGCGGCGGATGATCGGCGCATACGTCTTCACCGAG
>JBBQJR010000372.1:0-2963 GCA_038326125.1 Chthoniobacterales bacterium | reverse complement strand
GGACCGCCGCGAAGCCGCGGGGCTCAAGCCGCCGAAGCCGCTGGGGATGCCGGGGATGCCGGGGATGGAATGACGGATGCTGAACCGCGCGCTTTTCGCACCCCTTCCCGAACCTCGCATGAACCGCGCGCGCGCCTTTGCATGACTCTGGAACTCGACGCGCTTTTCGACGATGCCAACGGCGATCTCGCCCTCGGCGAGCTTGAGGCCGCGGTGGAAAAATACCGGCGCTGCACGGAGCTCGCGCCCGATTTTGCCGACGCCTGGCACGCGCTCGCGATGGCGCTGATGAAGCTCGGCCGGCACGCGGACGCCATCCCCGCCGCGCTGAAAAACACCGAGCTGCGCCCGAACGATCAACTCTCGTGGAGCAGCCTGAGCATCTGCTACGTGAAAAATCACCAGGTGCCCGAGGCCGAGGCCGCGGGTGCGAAGGCGCGCATTCTGTCGTGGGGCGGAAAAATCCGGAAGGACGCGTGAGCCGGCGCGCGCGCCGCCTTTTGCGCGCTCGCCAAAATTTTCCCGCGCACTAAAATGTCCGGCATGCGCTTCGCCATATTCCTGCTGCCGCTTTTTTTCGCGGCCTCCACCGTCTGCACGAACGCGCAGGATCTTCCCCCGAAGCCCGGCGACGACAAAGCGCCGAAGCCGGGCGGGGAGCCGGTGCCCGCGGAAGCCAAACCTGCGCCGCCAACTTCAGAGCCGGAGAAGCAGGGCGCGCGCTCGGAGCTTTCCACGAGCGGACCGGGCATGAGGCTGGGCGCGCTGCCGAGCCGGTACCAGTTCCTGCTCACCGAGGCGATGCGGCGGTTTCAGATGCGCGATTTCAAGGGCGCGACGGACTACGTGGATCGCGCGGATGAAGTGCTGCCGCCCACCGCGTGGTCGCTGAATGTCCGCGGCGCCATCGCGATCGAGCAGCGCGATTTCGATCGCGGCTACAAGTATTGCTCGGACGCGCTGAAGCTCGATTCGGGCTTTTTCCCGGCAAAATTCAACATCTCCGAGATCCCCTTTCTCGAGGGAAAATACGCCGAGGCGCGGCTGCTCTGGACGAAAATCCTGGCGACGCTCCGTGCCGGTGATTCGACGGTGGAACTCGTGACCTACCGCATTTTTCTGACGTATCTTTTGGAGAACGATTTCACGCACGCCAGCGAGTGGATGGAAAAAATCCCGTTCCCCTCGCAGACGCCCGCCTACCAGTACGCGCACGCGGCGTGGGCGCGGCAAAAGGGCGACCTCACGAAGTGGAACGACTGGATCCGCAGCGCCAGCTACATCTGGCCGGAGTCGAAGCGCTCCGAGTACATGGACGTGCTCGTGCAACTCGGCTGGCTGAAATGGGAGTGAGGGGAAGTTGAGAGTTGAAAATTGAGAGTGGAGAGGGGATGAGGCGCGTCCGTGCGACCCGCGGCCGTTCAACGTTCCAATTTCCCTTCCCGATTGTGCCCGATTTTCTCCTCCGCTTTGCACTGCAACTGCTCGAGCCGCTCGCGCTGCTCTGGCTCGGGCTGATTTTTCTCACGCTGCTCCTGCGCCGCCGCCGGCAGACGATCCCGTTTCTGGCCTGCGCCTTCCTCACGCTGCTCCTCACGATCCTCGGCGGCACGGATGTCGCCTCGTGGCTCGTGTTGCGGATCGAGCGGCCGTGGGCGGGCGTGAAATTGATCGAACTTCCCGCGTGCGACGCCGTGGTCGTGCTCGGCGGCGGTGCCGAGCCTTCGCGCAACGACGTGGGCGGCGTGCGCCTCACGAAAGCCGGCGACCGCATTCTCACCGGATTGGAACTCATGCGCTGGGGCCTCGCACCCGCGATGGTCGTCGGCGGCGGCTCGGTGCGCGTGGACGACGTGGAAAAAATCGAGAGCGACCTCATCCGCACGCGCCTCGCTGACTGGAAGCCGCCGCGCGTCTGGGAAATCGTGCCGCTCGGTGCCGCCGCCGACACGCACGACGAAGCGCTGCGTCTCGTGCCGCTCGCAAAGCAGCGCGGCTGGAAAAAAATCCTGCTCGTGACCTCGGCCACGCACATGCGCCGCGCCGCGTCCGTCTATCGCGCCGCCGGCTTCGAGGTCGTGCCCGCGCCGTGCAATTTCATCGTCGCCGGCAACGCCTCGCCGCCATCATTTCGCATCGGCATCCCGACGTGGTACGGCTTCGAGCGCTGCAGCATCTGGCTCCACGAGATCGCCGGCTGGCAAAGCTACCGCCGCAAAGGCTGGCTGGACGAAAAGTAAAGTTTTGCGTTTTGCGTTTCGCGTTTCGTGCGCGCCTTTTGAAACGGAAGGCGTGTCGCGACAGCACCGAAGCCGTGCGAACCCGAAAACCGAAAGGCGAATCGCCGACTCACACTCCGCTGCGCACGAGCGTCGGCACCGCCTCGCATTTTTCCCGCCAGCCGGGAAAATTCCAGTCGTTCGGAAAGGCGCGGCACTGTGCGGGCTTCACGCGTTGCAAGCGGCAGTCGCGCCCGTCCAGCCACGCGCACGAACCGTCGGCATTTTCCAAAAGCGACAGCCCGAGACGGTCCGGGCGCAGTCGCGTGTGGTCGCGCCGGAATGCCTCCTCGCTCATCCGCAAATGCGCGGCGATCGCGGTGATTTCATCCGGCCCACGCGCACGATCCCGGGCCAGCGGCAGCAATTCGTGCAGCGCTGGCAGGCGTAGCGGATTTCGCGGGTCTCGGGCACGGCGGCGTTTGCGGTTGGGTGAATAATGATCGGGCGTGAGAAAATGGGGAATGGCAGTCACGGCGGCGCGAGACGATTTCTTCCGAAGAAGCCGTGACGCGGATCACGGAATTAACAGGTAATTAAGTGGGGTCTTATGTAGCTGAGAGAGGGTTTTGGCGGAGGAGCGAGAGGAGAAACGGATAGAGTTTGCGGCGGCGATGATTGAAGCGCCATTCGCATTCCTTGAGGTGGAGGAGGAAGCGATCCTTGCGTACGCCGCGGAGTTTG
>JBBQJR010000371.1:0-3073 GCA_038326125.1 Chthoniobacterales bacterium | reverse complement strand
GCCGAGGAAGAGCATGGATTTCTGCAACTGATAGTTCGCCACGAGCCATTTTGAGAGCGGCGCGAGATAGACCGGCGCGAGGCCGAAGCCCGCGACGACGAGCCCGGCGATGAGGCCGGTCTTCGCGGGCGGGAACCATTTCAGCGCGGGCGGCGTGGCGGAGGAATAGCCGAAGCCCATGCCCAGTCCGCCGAGCACGCCGAAGCCGAGCAGCCACATCGCGAAGCTCGTCGTGGTCGAGACGAGGACCAGGCCCGCGCCGATGAACAGCCCGCCCATTGTCGCCGTCACGCGCGGCCCGAGCTTGTCCTGGCAGCGTCCGGCGAGGATCATCGCGAAGGCAAACACGAGGCAGCACAGCGTGTATGGATCGTTCAGGTCGGATGCCTTCCAGCCGGCCTTGTCGTTCACAAATTCCTTCGTGATCGCATCCTTGAACATGCTCCACGCATAGAGCACTCCGAGCGCGAGATTGATGCCGAGTCCGGCGAAGGTGACGGTCCAGCCGCGGTTCACGGAAGTAGGAGGGGTGGGAGTCATGGGGATGCGGGGGTCTGAGTGTTTGGCTCACTGGCGCATGGCAACGATAAACGACGCGATGCCCGCAAAAACTGCCGCGCCGAGATAGAGCAACAGAAACCAGCCCAGCGTGGCGAACGCGCGCCAGCCTCGCGTGGAAAAAAGATAAATGGGCGCCAGAACCGGCCAGGCCATGAAGACGAACGTGCCGAAATCATAGGGGACGAAAAGCCGGCGCTTCTGGGCATCCGCGAGCAACCACAGTGCGATGCTGGACGGAAGGAGCACGCTAGCCAACACCGCAAGCAGAGCTGAATTGCCGTGATGCGGCGTCCCGTGCAAATCATGCACGTTCGAGGCAGCGAGACAGTAAAAGATGGCCGCCGGAAGCGAGAAGAACGACCGCGCCGCTCGACCTCCCAAACTCATGCTTTTTTTGCGATGCGTTTGGGCGTTGCGACTCGCTGCTTCTTGAAAAGTCGGGCGTGCTCATCGAGCAGATAGCGGTCGGTCATGCCGGAGACGTAGTCGCACACCGTGCGGTGCAGGCCGCCTGCCTCCACGCGGCGCGCCGTCGCCTCGCCGAGCAGCGCGGGCTTTTTCAAGTACGCCGCGAAGACCTCGCCGAGCAGTTCGCACGCGGCCTGGTTCGCGCTCGCGACGCGCGGGTGAAAATACAAATTTTTGTACAAAAATTTGCGCAGTTGCAGATTCGCGCGGCGCAGCGCGGGGCTGTAGGCGATGAGCGGCTGCGGCTGCGCGCGCACATCGTCGGCGCTGCGCACGCCTGCGGCATCGATGCGCGCGGAACTCGTCCGAATCACATCGGCGACCTGGCGATCGATGAGGCAGCGGATCACGTACGCGCGCAGCTCTGCGCCTTTCAGCGCGGGAAAATCCGCGCGCACCTGCGCCTCCGTCTCGTGCCACGCCTCGAGTTCGGCGAGCTGCTTCGGATCGAGCAGGCGGAAGTCCAGCCCGTCGTCGAGATCGTGGCTGTAGTACGTGATTTCATCCGCGAGATTTGCCACCTGCGCCTCGAGCGAAGGCTGCGCCGTGCGCTTCCCGCCGGGCTTCGCGCTCTCGTAAAAGCGCGCGTGCTTTTGCAATCCCTCGCGCACCTCGTGGCTGAGATTCAGGCCGGGGAATTTCGGGTAGCGCAGCTCGACGGCATCCACGATCCGCAGGCTCTGCGCGTTGTGATCGAAGCCGCCGTGCCCGCGCATGAGCTTGTGCAACGTCTCCTCGCCCGTGTGCCCGAACGGCGGATGCCCGAGGTCGTGCGCGAGCGCGATGGCCTCGGCGAGATCCTCGTTTAGCGCGAGCGCGCGCGCGACGGTGCGCGTGATGTTCGCGACTTCAAATGTATGCGTGAGCCGCGTGCGCAGATGATCGCCCGTGCCGTTCAGGAAAACCTGCGTCTTGTATTCCAGCCGGCGAAACGCGCGGCTGTGAATGATCCGCGCGCGGTCGCGCTGATAGTCCGTGCGATGCGGATGCTTCGGCTCCGGAAAAATGCGCCCCTCGGAGTCGCCGGATTTTTGCGCGTACGGCGCTAGGACCACGCGCTCCTGCGCCTCGAGTTCCTCGCGCGTGCGAATCACTCGCGCTCCCCTTTCGTCTTCGCGTCAATGTGCGCGATGTCTTCCTCGATGCGCCGCCGCATCGCGCGCGCCGCCGAGCGGATCACGAGCATGTCGAACACCGCGAGGAGCAGCCCGCCGACCGTGAGCCAGCCGCAAACGGCCCAGTAAAGAAAATAGAGCGCGACGTGTCGCCGCGCCCATTCGTCCGACATGAGCCATGAGCCGAGGAAGAGCATCACAAGTGCCGTCATCATCACCCACAGCATCATGTTCCGGCGCAGCCGCGTGTCGCGCAGAAGGCCTTTGGTGAGCAGGATAATGCCGCGAAACATGCGCGGAGATTTGTTTCTCACGCCGGGCAACGTCGAGCATGAAACCGCGCGGTGACGCGAGCGATTCGTCGGCTCCGCGTGCGCGGACGGGTGCGACGCGAGGAGATTCCGGCAGCCTCGCGGGACGGGCGCAGCGCGACTTTGGACAGCGGTCCTGCGTTGTCGCTTTGTTGCCGACGAATCGTCGGCGCTACATGCCCGCGTGTCGTCGGCGCTGTGAGAAAATCCCTCGCGCTGCGAGACCTTCGACCGGCAAAATCCGGCAGCGGATATTCCACCGCGCCGCTCCTCTGCAAAACCCACCATTCAACATGCAAAATGCTGCGGCCATCGCGGCGGCGTTCGGCCTCGCGCGCGAGCATCACCGCGCCGGGCGGCTGGCGGATGCGGAGAAAATTTACGCGGAGATTTTGGCCGCTGATCCGCATCATGCTGATGCGCTGCACCTGCGCGGCGTGCTCGCGGGACAGACGGGGCGCAGAGACGAAGCCGTGCGGTGGCTGCAGCAGTCCGTCGCGATCCAGACCAACAATGCGGAGGCGCACAAAAATCTCGGCGTCGCCCTGAAAGCGGCGGGCCGGTTGGAAGAGGCGATCGCGAGCTATCGCGCCACGCTTGCGCTCCGGCCGGACTACG
>JBBQJR010000370.1:0-3104 GCA_038326125.1 Chthoniobacterales bacterium | reverse complement strand
AATTTTCCAGCACCGCATCCAGCGCGGAGATGAGCGACTCGCCGCCCTCGATGCTGAAGCGTTTCTGCCCCTTGTAGGCGACGGTGTGCAGGAAGCGCTCGAACGCCTCGACCTCGTTGATGTGCCGCAGCATCCGCGCCTTCGTCTCCGCGTCCGCGCTCCACTGGGCGCGATTTTCGATGCGCTCGCGCAGCCAGTTGCGCACGCGCGGATTCGTGATGTGCATGAACTCAAAGCCGATGTCCTCGCAGAAGATGGACTCCAGTTTCCCGCGCAGATCGCGCAGGCTCATCGCCGCGCCGCCGAGGAAATATTTCGAGGCGACGGTGAGCCCGAGATCCTTCTCGTCGAAGCCGAGTTCGCGCAGGCTGAGCAGATCGTTCTGCGGGCGCTGCGCCGCGAGCGGATTCGTCCACGCGAGCGTGTGGCCGAGCGTGCGGTAGGCGTACACGAGGCCGTCCACGCGCGTCTGCAGCGAGGCGTCGCCCTTCACCTGCGGCACCGGCGCCGCGCCATTCGTGCCCGGTACGCTGTGCTCGAATTTCGCGAAGCCGAGGTGGAACCCCTCGCAAAAGGCGCGCAGCGACGGCTCCACCGCGGCGGGATCGCGCAGCCAGCGCTGGTAGGTTTCGTCGAGGAATTCCGCGTTGGGACGCGTCGCCAAGGTCATGTCCATGAAAGTCAGTTTGCGAAAGTTGCGCGCCGCGGCAAGTCGCACGCCATGCACGCTGGAGGACTATTTTCCGAAAAGTTTGCCGAGCCCGCCCTGGAGCAGCGAGGCGAGTCCGGACTGCAGCGCGCCGCCCTCGACGGGCTGGCCGTGCGGCGTGAGTTTGTCCACGAGTTGCGGGAGGATCTGCGCGATGTGGCCGGAGACCTGGCCCGGCTCGATGCCAGTCTGCGTCGCGATTTGCTGGAGCTGATCCGGGCCGAAGACCTGCTCGATGTGCCCCGCAGTCGCGGGCGCATTCGGGCCGGTGCCGATCCAGCTTTGCATGAGATCGCCGAGGCCGTGGCCGCTGAATTTTTGCATGAGCCCGCCGATGCCGCCGCTCTGCGTGACGAGGCCGGAGACGGCGCTCATCAGGCCGCTTTGCTGATTTTGGTTGAGGCCGCCGAAGAGCGAGCCGAGAAGACCGTCGAAGAGACTCATGGGATGGTGTGGGTAAAAGTGGACGCGCAGGCTAACGGTGCGCCCGGAAATTGCAATCGCCGCGCCGCGGCAGCATCCTCAATTGGGAGGCCATGAAGCATCATTTGAGTTGCGGAAATTCAACGGCAGGGAGTGCTCGATTGGTCACTTCCTGATTTTTTGGGTTCCCAATTGAAGAAACTGACGGCATCTCCGCGCCAGCGTCACTCGTCGTCCTCGTCGCGCGATTCGGCGGGCGGGTAGCGCACCATCGAGGGGAATTTGTGCGGGCCGAAGCCGAATGGGCGGTAAAAATCCTGCGCGTCCCGCGTGAACAGATCGATGCGGCAGCCGTGCAGGTCCGGGTGTTCGAGGATGCGCGCGAGCATCCATTGCCCGAGTTTCAGCCCGCGAAAATTTTCCCCGATCACAAAGTCGCACAGGTAGCCGACCGTTGCCGTGTCCGTAATCACGCGCGCGAAACCCGCGAGCCTTTCGTCGCGCAGCAGCACGAAGCACAGCGAGCGCCGCACGCTGCGCTCGATCACTTCGCGCCCGCGTGTCTCCGCCCAGTACGTGCCCCAGAGCAGCGAGCACAGCTCGGCAAAATCAATCCGCTCCGGATCGTCCGTCAGCGTGAAATCGTCGCGTGTCCATTCCATGCCGCGGGACGCTGCCGCAACGCCGCGCAGGCGTCCATCCCGCAAAAACGGGCATGTCTTTTCGCACAAAAAAAGCGCCGCACCCGTCTGCACAGGTGCGGCGCGAATTGGTTTCGCGAATGGTTACTTGGCCTTTTTGCCGTGGGCCATGAACTCTTCCTTCGTCAGCTTGCCGTCCTTGTTCACGTCCTTCTTGTCGAACATTTCCTCAGCCTTGGTCTTGGCTTCGGGTTTCTTGGCGTGCGCCGTGAATTCTTCCTTCGTCACGGATTCCTTGTCGCCGGCGATCTTCTTCCACATGGCCTCGGGATCATGCTTTTTCGTTTCGCCGGCGGCGGCGGGTTTCGCATCGCCGGCGGCGGCGGGTTTCGCCTCGTCGGCGGCTTGGACAAACGCGGCGCAGACGGCGAGCGCGGCGAAGATGGAGATGATGCGTTTCATTTTTGTTTTTGGGGTTGAGTTGGATTGTGGATGTCCCCGCCGCCGGTTGCACGCGGCGAAGGAACGACCGCACCGTGGCCTGTCGTCGGCCTCCGCCGCAACAGACATATTTTGAAAAAATTCGATCCAGCCTGTCCCAAATGAATCCGCGCGGGCTGTGGCGTCGTTTGCTCCGCGCATCCGGCCACCATGCCGCACCCGCGTAACGGGCAAAAAAACATTTCTTCCCATTTCGCGCATCTCCGCTTCTTCTCCCGTGCTCACTTGAAAACCGAATCTCTCACCGGGCAGCCGTCTCTCGCTCCCCGAACCGGGCGGAATCCCGTCGCTTCGCTTTCACCCTCGCCGTTGTTTTTCGAGCCATCGTCCGTCCGCTGAGGCGTCGCGCTTTTGCGGGAAAAATCATCGCTTTTGAAATAATATGGGACCGACCACTGATGTCGCACGACCGAGGAATCTCGATTGGAAACGCGCCGCCGCGCTGCTCTACGGCGACTGGGGCACGTCGAAGGCCTACGTCATCGGCTATGCCTTTCTCGCGATGGGCTTCGCGTCGTTCCACACCATCGTCGCCGTCTCGCTCATCACCGGCCTCGTCGGGCTGAACTACCTCGTCGTCTGCAGCCATTTTCCCGACGGCGGCGGCGTCTATTCCGCCGCGCGTTCGCAGGGCCGCACGCTCGCGGTCATCGGCGCGCTGCTGCTCATCGCGGACCTCACCGTCACCGCCTCGCTCAGCGGCTACGATGCGCTGAAATATTTTTTTCCCAACATGCCAAACGTGTGGGTGCCCGGCCTCACGATGATCGCGGTGATCGCGTTCGGCGCGCTGAATTCCTTCGGCCCGCGGCACAGCGGCGGGCTCGCCG
>JBBQJR010000369.1:0-3121 GCA_038326125.1 Chthoniobacterales bacterium | reverse complement strand
TAGTTGACGAGTTTCCCCCGGACTGTGGATTCTTCTGCCGCCAGACGCGCAATTTGAAGTTCATCGGCGTAAACAGAAGAAACAAAATGAACGAACTACCTCAAGGAAAACCCACAGGGATCGGGGCTGACGTCGTGATGGCCTCCGCGTTGGTGGACTATGAGAACGGCTCCATTCTCAGCCGCGAAGTCGTGAAGACGGCGGGCGGCTCGGTGACGGTTTTCGCCTTCGACGAAGGACAAGGGTTTGGCGAGCACACCGCTCCGTTCGATGCGCTCGTGCAGGTGCTCGAAGGCGAAGCGGAAATTAATATCGCAGGCCAGTCCCATCGCTTGCAAGCCGGCGAGATGATTCTCATGCCCGCGCACCAGCCGCACGCGCTGAAGGCGCTCAAGCGCTACAAGATGATTTTAACCAAGATTCGGCCCTGAACCTGAAACCACAAACCGGAGGCAAGAGGCGATATTCGCGACGGTATCCAATTTTACGAATCAGAAGAATGCCATGCACAAAGGTTCTGCTCTCAAAAAGATAATTCCCAAAAAACGCTCGCCCGGAAGTTGATCGCCCCGGAATTCTCATTAGACAACTTATCGTGACCGGCCGAATCTTTGTCGTCAGTCGTCGCCTGAAGCTTAACCCTCGGTAGCTGCGCGCTTTACTTCTCTGAGTTCCCTCACCCGCACTTCGGCCGGCCCTCGGATTGGAAAATGCATCAGATAAACTCTCGCGTCGGCAATCGCCGTCTGCCATCCTCCGGCGTGATCGGCTGCGGCTTGTCGCCCGCGTTTCGCAGTGCCCCGAAGTGGCGGTCTTCGGTGATGATGTATTGCGCGTCGGCGGCGACGACGCAGTCGGCGAAGATGTGGTCGTCCGGATCGGCGGTGATGATGCGGAAATGGAACTGCGGGGTGAAGTGTCGGACGAAGCCGGACGCCGTCGCGAGATCGAGGAAGTTCATCACCTCCCGCGCAAACCCCGGCCCTTGCATCGCTGCCGCCACTTCCTCGGATTCGAGCAGGATGGCTGTGGACAATGCGAATTCGAGCTGTCCGCCCATCAGCGCGACCGCAATCGCCCGGAACCGCGATTTTTTCCAAAAAGCTGAACGGGCGAGTTCGTGTCAATGGCCGACTTTGCGTGGAGGTCTGCAATCTGGCTGCCGTGGTGGCCGAAGCCAGGCGTCTCTCCGCCTCCCACACGCTGACGGGAGGCCACAGGGCATTCGATGTTCTCCATGTGGCCGCCGCGGTCAGGCTGGGTGCCGCCGAGTTTCTTCCCTTTGACCGGGATCAGAAAAAACTCGCAGCGGCGGAGAATCTCATGGTGCCGCTATGATGATCTGGGACAAAGGATAGAACATTCGATATGGAAACGATTCCCGATCCTTTTCAAGCCCCACGACAGGAAACTGGCGTCCTGAAATGTGAATTCCAAGGCGAGAGCGTGCCGATGATTTTGCGGCATGAGGATGTGCGGCGCGCGGCGAAGGACTGGCAGACTTTCAGTTCGGATGCGCCGTTCCGGGTGCCGATTCCCTCGGAGGAGGAGGTGCGCTCGATGCGGCAATTGCCCATCGAGACGAATCCGCCGGAGCACACGGAGTATCGCGAAATCGTCGAGCCGTTTTTTGCGCGCGCCAAAAATCCGGACGTGATCGCGAAGGTCGGGAGCCTGGTCGAGACGCTTCTGGCCGGGGCGCTGCAGCGTGCATCCGTCGAGGTCGTGAGCGAGTTCGCGCTGCCGCTGCAGTCGCGCGCGCTCACGCATTTGCTGAACATGCCGGAGTCGGAGGCGGAGACATGGATCGGGTGGGGCATCCATGTTTTCCGCGTCGAGGATGGCGAGCTGGGGAGTGAAAAGGGCGCGGCGCTCGAGACCTATCTGCGCGCGCAGTTTGACCGCGCGGAGGCCGCTCCCGGCGCGGATTTTTTCAGCGCGCTCACGCAGGCGGCTTTCCGCGGACGCCGCCTCTCGCGCGAGGAGATGATGGGCTTCGCGAATCTCGCCTTCGCCGGCGGGCGCGACACGATCATCCACGCGGTGTCGTCCGCGCTCGGCTATCTCGCGCGGCATCCGGCGGCGCTGGAATTCCTGCGGCAGGACCCGAAGCGCATCGTGCTCGCGTGCGAGGAACTTTTCCGCGTCTTCATGCCGCTCACGCACATCGGGCGCGTGTGCCCGGTGGAGACGGACGTGCAGGGCGTGACGGTGCCGCCCGGTGGCCGCGTGTCGCTCTGCTGGGCTTCCGCAAATCAGGACGCCGCGGCCTTCCCCGCGCCCGCCGAGGTGCGGCTCGACCGAAAGCCGAATCCGCACCTCTCATTCGGCTTCGGCGCGCATCTCTGCCTCGGCGCGCCGCACGCGCGTCTGCTGCTGCGCACGCTGCTGCAAAAATGCACGGAGCAAGTCGGCCGCCTCACGGTGATCGAAGCGCACGAGCGCGTGGAAGCCGAGCCCGCGTACCGCCGCGTGAACGGCTACGAATCGCTGAGGTTGAAGTTCTCGCCGCTATGATCGGTCGCGATTTGCTTTTCCAATATCGAATCCGCGCCGTTGCCGCGTGAGTAGGCTTTTGCAACGGCCGCTTCAGGCGTGGTTCCCGAGGTGATTTGAAACCGGCGGCCGCCCTTCCGGCCATGAGGAAAAGTGGCGATCCTAACGGGATTAAAAAAGGGCGTCATCGAAAGCGATGGGGTGTGATCGTGGCCGAGCGCCGGAAGCTGTGTTTCGATGAGCGTTCGCTCTTCTACGATGTGAGCGGCAGACGACTGCAAAATTACACGACGCTCGCCAGGGATGGGGAGAAGATCGTTCCGACGGTGCAGATGACTGAGGCCGCGCGAAAACCGCGTGGACGCCCGCGCCGTCCTGCTGCCGTGATGGACGCTTTGCTACAGGAATGGCGCAAGCTCACGGGCACGCAGGGTGCGCCCATTGCTGGTTCTGGCAGAAGTGCGGACAGCGTTCGCGTCAATTTTTCTGACACGGCGAGCGTCTCCAAATCAGACAATGACTCTGACGATAATTCGGAACTCTGTGACGCCGCCTATAAGACAAAGGATTCCTTCGGAATACAGCAGACAGATCTATACGGCGCACGGCGCTTTGTGGCGCAGTG
>JBBQJR010000368.1:0-3122 GCA_038326125.1 Chthoniobacterales bacterium | reverse complement strand
GCGAAAAACTGCGTCGTGGCCGTGGACATGCACAAGCGGTACGACCCCGATCATCTGCGCATCCGCGATGACATCCAGAACCGCATCGGCGCGCCGCTTTACGGCACCGCGTATCTCGAGGAGCCGCTGGAAGTTTCCACGAGCACTTTCAAGTGGGTCGAGAGCAGCGATCCGTTCAGCTACGTGGGCCCGCACTGGACCGATCTGATTTTCTCCTACTACAAATCGAAGCCCGTCTCGCTCACGGCGGTCGGACAAAAGAAGCGGCTCGTGCGCGACGGCATCAATGCCTACGACGCGGTGCAGGTGCGCGTGGATTTTGAAAACGGGATGAGCATCAATTTTCACAACAACTGGATCACGCCGCCGGATTTCGAGGGGCCGGTGAATCAGGGCCACGAGATCGTGGGCACCGATGGAAAAGTGGAAAGCGACCAGCAATACCGCGGCTTCCGCTGGTGGAATGCGGGCGGCGGGTCGCGCACGAGCAACAATCATTTTACGCGGGACGTGCTGCGCGCGGACGGCACGAAGGCCTACGTCGGCTACGGCGTGGACAGTCTCACGGTCGGTCTCGTGGCGATCTGCCGCGTGAAATTTGCCGGTGAAACTCGCGATGCGGTCGCGCACATTTATCCGACGGCGGAGGAGGCGCGCATCACCTGCGCGATCGTGGATGCTGCGGCGAAGGTGCGCGACCTGAACTTCAAATACATGGCCGAGGGCAAAGGCGCGACGGTCACCGCGCGCTTTGGCGAAGACGGCATCACGATCGTGGATCCGAACCGCGCGAGTGAAGGGGCGGACAAGGTGTTCGAGAAGATTTACGGGAAGCCCGTGTAGTCGGCGGCAGGTCACCGTGCGCGGCGGCGCATGGGTGGCAGCAGAATTGCGGGCTGACTCACCGCTCCTCAACTTTTGTCACCGTGCTCCTTCAACCACGCGTCGAGCTGTGACCGGAGGCGGTCGCGGGTTGCGGTGTGCTCGGGAATGCCGGCGAGATCGCGCAGTTCATCGGGATCGGTGCGGAGGTTGAAGAGCTGCGTTTTGCCGATGCGCGGGTAGTGGATGAGTTTCCATTCGCCCTCGCGGATGCCGCGCTGCGTGTCGGTGAAATAGCCGACGACGAAGGGATAAACCGGCTTCGTGTCGCCGTGGAAAAATGGCGCGAGGCTGCGCGATTCCACCGTGTTTGGAATCGGGACCCCAGCGATGTCGCAGGTCGTCGGGAAGACATCGCGCAGGTAGCAATCCGCCTCGCTGCGCTGGCCGCGCGGGATGCCGGGGCCGCGGAAGATGAAGGGCACGCGGAAGGTGTGCTCGTAGAGGTTTTGTTTTCCGAGCAGGCCGTGGCTGCCCATCGCGAGACCCTGATCGCTGGAGAAAATGATCACCGTGTTTTCAAGCTGCCCGCTCTCGCGCAACGCGGCGAGGATGCGGCCGATTTGCGAGTCCATGTTGGTGATGCACGCGTAGTAGGCGGCGAGTTCGGCACGGAGATCGTCCTCCTGCAGCGGCTTCGGCAGCAGCAGTTCATCGCGGCCCGTGAGGTTGCCGTGCTCGAACGGATGCTGCGGGCGGAAATTTGCGGGCAGCGGAATTTTCGCGGCGTCGTACTTGTGCTCGAAGCCGGCCGGCAGCAGGCGCGGGTCGTGTGGCGCGGTGAAATTGACGTGCAGAAAAAACGGCGCGTCTGCGCGGGAGCGGACGAACTCGACAGCCGCATCGGCGATGTGGCGATCCGTGTCCGGCGTGAGACCCACGCCTTTCGCGAGGTCCGCGCTGCCGTCGCCCAATTTGAAAGTCCATCCCGTGTAACCCGTCGCCTTGCGGCCTGCATGATCGGGCATCGGCACCTGTCCCTTCGGTCCGCCGCCGCTGGTGAAAAGTCCGCGTGTCTCGGTGTAGCCGCGTTTCGTGGGCTGGCCGTCGTTGTGCCATTTGCCGCAGTACCAAGTGCGATAGCCCGCGTCGCGCAGCGTGCCCGCCCAGGTCTTCAGTGCGGGATCGATCGCCGTGCCGCGGTAGCCGACGCCGTTGCGGAACGCGCTGGTCCCGGTGAGAATTTCCGCGCGACTCACATGGCAGATCGGATACGCGGCGACGGCGCGCGTGAACATCATGCCTTCGCGCACGAGTGAATCGAGGTGCGGTGTCTCGACGATCGGATGGCCGAGCGCACGGATGCAGTCGGGCCGCATGTCATCGGCGAGGACGAAAAGGATGTTCGGGCGCGCGGGCGAAGGCGCGTCCTCGGCACCGAGGCGGCAGTGCGCGCTGACGCACACTGCGAGAAGGAATATCAAGGATCTCATAAGCGGTGGCGTGTTGCGGGGATTCGTGCTGCGGCGGGACATGAGCGAGTTCATCGTCGCACACAGCTTTATTTACTCAACGTCCTCCGTACGACGACTTCTGGCATCCAGAATCCGTCAGGCATTCGCCAGCGGCGCGGAGGCGTCGCGCTGCCGGATGGAAAATTTGTGCTCTTTCCGTGATGAAAAATCCCGCGCTGGAGGCGCACTGCGCGAGCGGCGTCGGAGCTTCGGGAGTTTGCAGCGGCCTGGTTTGCGGTGCGCAACTTTTCCCTGCGCCTCCGCGTTTCATTTTTCCGTGGCGGCGGCGAACATGTCTGCGCCAACTTTCCCCAAGGATGACGCGGCGCGGCGGGTAGTGCTCTGCACATGAAATTCTCCCTCCTCGTTTCCGCATTTTTTGTCCTGTCGCCACTCGCCAAAGCGGAGGAGCCGAAGCCGCTGCGCGCGGGCATCATCGGGCTCGATACTTCGCATGTCGTCGCCTTCACGCAGTCGCTGAACAAGGGCGCGAAGAAGCCGGAGGACGCGGAAAAACTCGCGGGCGTGCGCGTGGTCGCGGCGTATCCGCAGGGCAGCCGCGACATCGAGAGCAGCACGCAGCGCGTGCCGGAGTACACGGAGAAAGTGAAGGCGCTGGGCGTGGAAATCGTGGACTCGATTGACGAGCTGCTGAAGCGCGTGGATGTGGTCTTCCTCGAATCGAACGACGGGCGCGTGCATCTCGAGCAGCTCCGGCCGGTGTTGGCGGCGAAGAAGCCGGTGTTCATTGACAAGCCGATCGCCGCGGACCTCGCAGACGCGATC
>JBBQJR010000367.1:0-3142 GCA_038326125.1 Chthoniobacterales bacterium | reverse complement strand
AAATCCCAGTGCTGGATCGTGCGCGACCCGCCGATCATCTGCTGCCCCGCCGCGGCGTACGGGAAGTGCGCCGCCTCGGCGAGCGGCGGCAGCAGCTTCGCCGTGAAAATCATGAAGCTGTGCGCGCACACGAAGACGCGCGTCGGAGCCGGCTGCTCGGCTTTTGCCGGGACGAAAAGCGCGAGCATGACGGTGAAAATCGCGAGAGTGCGGGAGCGGAGATTTTTCATGGGAAGGCCGCAGCTTCTGCCACGGCGGTGGCCGGAAATCACGGCTGGAATAGCTCCCTCCGGGCAAGCGAAGGGCATGCTCCCGCCCATCTGCGGGTGGTGGGGCAATTTGGATTTCACGACGAAGGGCACGAAGCACACGAAGGAGACGCCCTTCAAAACGCAACCCATCCGCAAGCTCCAACTTCGCGCCCTTTGTGCCATTCGTCGTTCAAATTGAGCCACTGCCCCATCTGCGTGCAGCCTCGACGGACGGCGCGCCGATACTGTAATGGGAAGGCGGCCTGCGCACCGGGCCACCTTTCCAAACGATAAACTCCCACCCCATGAAACCGACCAAATCCACCCGCTCCCCGGCCGCGGCGAAACGCGCCGTGCCCGCCGAGCGCCGCAAGACCGCCACCGCGCCCGCCACCGCGCCCGCCGCCGCGCCCGCTGCTGCGATGTCGCCGCTGCAATTCCACATCGGCAAAATCCTAGTGCCGGTGGATTTTTCCGAGCACTCGCAAAAGGCGCTCCGCTACGCGCTCGCCTTCGCGGCGCAATTCGACGCGGAGGTCACGCTCGTCCACATCGTCGAGCAAATGGTCTATTCCGGCGACTGGATGTATCCGCCGCTCGCCGCGCCGGATTTCGCCACGGAAAAACGCGAGGAAGTCCTCGCGCGGATGCGGTCGCTCGACGCCGGCTCGGGCGTGAAGACCAAGCACGTCGTCCGCCTCGGCCGCGCCTGGCAGGAAGTCGTCGAAATCGCGCGCGAGCAGAAGGCCGATCTCATCATCCTCGCGACACACGGCTACACGGGCATCAAGCACGTCCTGCTCGGCAGCGTCGCGGAGAAAATCGTCCGCCTCGCCCCCTGCCCCGTGCTGAGCGTGCGGCCGGACGAGCGGGATTTTCTGTAGAGCAAGTGCCGAAAGTCGGATCGCTCGGAAGACAGCCGCCTCGGGTGTCCAGGCAAACAGCCGTCCCGGCGGTTCCGCAGCCGCATCCCTTGCCGGAACTCGCCCCGCAGCAGCCGCGCACTTTCTCGCCGGGGTGGATAGCGCCACGGCTATTAGTCTGGGAACTCTGCAAGAAGCACTGGGATGGGAGGAGGATGGTCCGCGGCAAGCACCGCAGGGGACGGAAAGAGGCTTTCCCAAAAAGGCTTCCGCCCTTTCCGTGCCTTCCCTGGACACTCCTCCTCATCGCGCGCCCCGACCCGCCCGCACTCGACCCGCAGCCGATGATGTAGGGTGAAACCACCGGGCTGTTCTCACAGCAGTTCCCCCTGCTTTCCACTCGCCTCGGCCTTCGCCTTCTTGAAGTTCAAATCCGGCTCGTAATCGGGATGCTCGGCGCGGGCCTTGCCTTCGAGCAGGTCGCCGATGGTGAGCAGTTGCACGCGGGGGAATTTCTTCCCGTTCGGGCTTTCGTAAAAGCCGGCGCTGGCGGCGTCGCTCTTCATGCCGCGCGTGGGTTCCTCCAGCGAGAGGAAGACGGCGATCTCCGCGCCTTCGCGTTCGCGCACGGCCATGAGGGAGCGGATGTCGTCGGCCTTCAGGTTCTCGCCGCCTTTCACGCTCACCACGAGCTTGCGCACGTCCTTCTTGTCGAGGTCTCGGAAGAATTTGATGCCATCAATGCCGCCATCCGCGCCCTTCTTCTTGCCTTGGAAGGGCTGCGCTTCCACGAGCGACACGGCCCACCATTGGAACTGATACTTGTCTCGCCGGGCGAGGTCGCGCGCGGCGTCGAGGTCTTTGGGCGTGCCGTAAATTTCAAATTTCGCACTACTTTTGAAGGCGTCCTTGAGTCGCTTTTCGATCAGCGAAATGGCGAGGTGCGTGATGTCAATGCCGATCCACTTGCGCTTTAATTTTTGCGCGGCGTGAACGGCTGTTCCGCAACCGCAGAACGGATCGAGCACCACGTCGCCTTCGTTGCTGCTGGCGGAAATGATGCGCTCCAACAGGGCCAGCGGCTTTTGCGTTGGGTAGCCGAGACGCTCCGCCGCCTGCGCGCCAATCACGTCAACGTCCGTAATCACGTCCACAATCGCCACACCAGCATCACGGTTAAGATACCGCTTGAAGCCCGGCATCTTGCCCTTCACCGGCCAGTGGATGAGACCTTCTTTGTCGAGGGCATCAAGTTTTTCCTGAACGCTCCAAGCGGAGCATTTCGCGCCAAATTTCTCCACAAGGATTTTGTTCGGAACGGCCCAATGGCGGCCGGCGGGCGTTGGATTCACGCCACGCCAAGGCTGGCCTGATTCGCCAGTTCGCGTTCCTGCGCCAGTCAGGTCGCCGACCCTGAACCGGCCCTTGTCGTCGTGGTGCCGGTAAAAACTCTCAACGTATTTTTCGTCATAGGTCTGGAATACATTGTTCCAGACGTGCTCCTCGGACTTGGAAACAAACAGGATCGTGTCATGCACCGGCCCCCAGCGTTTTGAACCGCTGTGCGCGCTGGTTCGTTTCCAGATGATTTCATTTTGGTAGTTTTCCGGCCCAAACACGCTGTCGAGGACGATCTTCAGATAGTGAGAGGCCGTCGGGTCGCAGTGGAGGTAAAGCGAGCCAGTGGGTTTCAAGACGCGATGAAGCTCAAGCAGGCGGTTGGCCATCATGGTGAGGTAGGCCATCATGTCGTTTTGGCCGAGAAACGAGCGGAAGGAGCGCATCATCTGCGCGAGCGCGGTATTCTTGCCCTTGATGATCTCGTCGAACTCACGCTCGGCCTGCTCGCCCCAACTCCACGAGTCTTTGAACGCCTCGATCTGCGCTTCGCTGCTCTGCCCCTTGGGCGATTTGAAGAGGAGATTGTAGTCGCGCTTGGAATTGAACGGCGGGTCGAGGTAGATGAGGTCCACGCACGCATCCGGGAAATGCGCGCGGTCGCGGAGGACGTGGAGGTTGTCGCCGTAG
>JBBQJR010000366.1:0-3158 GCA_038326125.1 Chthoniobacterales bacterium | reverse complement strand
CGTCGCCCTACTTTTTCTCCGCGAAAATCTCCGCCAGCAGCGCCGCCATGCGGTAGCCCGCGATTACGACCCGACGTCCGGCGATCTCGTACGAGGCGTGCGCGAAATCCGGCGTGAGCTTCGGCGCTTCCGTGTTCTCCGGGTGCGGGCCGGGCGGATACGCGCTGCGGCAGCCGATGACGTGGCTCTCGCGCGCCCACGCCTCGGCGCCGCCGGGCAGCGCGACTTCGGTGAGCGCGGCGCGCGGGAAGCGCCGCATGAGGTCGCGCGCCTCCTCGGCGATGATGCCTTCGCCGGGCTTCGGCCGCTCGCCGATTTTTGGATTTGCCCACAGCTCGACGACCATGCCCTCGCGCACGTCGAAACGAAACGCCTTGTCCCAGTACGTGTGCAAATTCGCGACCATGCCCGGCAGGAGGTCGCTGAAATGCACGCCGGAAATGAGGTAGCCGTTGCCGCCGCGATCATTCCACGTCGTCGTGTGCAGCGGCTGGTGGATGTCGCCGACCCAGTGGAAAAGCATCCCCAGCGCCCTCGCGCGCTCGTCGGCGGGCGACGCGGCGGCGCGCAGCGTTTTCAAATTTTCGCCGATGGCCCACACGACATGCGGTGGCTCGGGCGGCTTGAAATTTTTCCCGTCATCCGTTTTTTCCGAATCCACGTAATGCCACGCGGACCACGGATATTCCTTCTTCGGCAGCGCGCGCAGATCGTCCATCCAGCATGAGACGGTGGTGAAATTATACGGCTGCCCGTCGTTGTAGCGGCTGTCGAGCGTCGCGACCATTTCGTCCACCGCAGCGCGCACGCGCGGGCTGCTGAGTTCCCACGCGATCTGCCCCACGAGCATGTGCCCGCCCGCGTCCCACGCGTGGAGCTTTGCGGCAGCGAGGAGCAGGGCGAGGAGCGTTTTTTTCATGGGGAAATGCAGCGCGCGACGTGACCGGACGCGGGGTGGCAATCACGGCAGCACCTTGATCTGCTCCAGATCGAACACGCGCATCTGCAGCGCACCGTTGCGATCCTCGAGGATGCCGCCGACGTGGATTTTTTTGCCGATGAATGCGGCGAACTGCTCCTTCGCAATTCCCTTCGTGCCGAGGAAGACGAGCGAGACGGAGTCGTGGTAGTTTTGAGTGAAGTTCAGGTAGCTCGTGGTGCCGGTGCGGCTGCTGCCGGTCGCGGCGATTTTTCCCTCGAGCACCACGCGCCGGCCGACGCGTTTGCGCAACGCGGCGAAGTCGGTCGGCGCATACAAAATCTCCGCGAAGATCGGCACCGCGGACTTCGGCTTCGGCGGCTCGACCTGCGCGGCGCGCGCGCCGGCAGGCAGGATTTCCGCGACCAGCAGCGCGGCAGAAAAACGCAGCGCAAAAAATCGCATGGGGGAAATCATGGAGCCGCGGATGTAACGCGGAAGACGCCGCGGTGCGCGAATCATTTTCGGCAGGCAGAGGCGCGCGCCGGATTGCCGTTGCCGCGCGCACGACGCAGAGCTACCGCCGTGCGATGCGCGCGACTTTTCTCCTCCCTGCTCGCCGTGCTCCTCCACGCGGCGCACGCCGACGACTGGCCGCAATGGCGCGGGCCGAACGCGCACCGGCGAACTCGCGTGCCTCGAATCCGCGAGCGGAAAAGAAATTTGGCGCACGAACAAAATCACCGCGAAAAAATCCGGCCCGAGCATTCACATCACCGTGAATCACGACATCGCATTTCTGTACACCGACGAGGGCATGCTCATCCGCGCCAACCTCGCGCCCGATGGCTACGAGGAACTGAGCCGCATCAAACTGCTCGTGCCGGTCTATCTTTTCGGCGGACACAAGCTCGCGAGGTCCCCACCCGCATACGCAAACCGCCACGTCTTCGTCCGCAACGAGCACGGGATCATCTGCGCCTCCCTCGCCGCCGACGAGTGATTCGTGGCACAGACATCCTGAAACCTCTGCGAACTGCCTTGCCCGAAGATTGCGCGGATCACTCAACCACGGATTTCACGGATGACACGGATGATTCTCAGAGGAGGCTGCCTTCATCCGTGCCCATCCGTGAAATCCGTGGTTAAAACATCTGCGCCATCCTTGTTGTTTTGCAGAGGTCTCATCCTGTCAGTGGGGCCGACGGGCATCCTGCCCGCATGTTCGCCGTCAGTTGTCTGACGGGTGGCGCACGCAGGCAAGATGCCTGCGATCCACACAGGCTGGAAGCCTGTGTCACAATTCCCTCACAGCTTCCGCCAGCGGATATCCTTCAGCACCCCACCCGTGCGCCACGTCGCGACACCGAGCGGTTTCGAGCTTTCGATTTCGCCGATGCGCATGTCGAGATTCTTGCCTTCGGTCTCGAGATTCACGACCTGCTCCGCGTCAATCCACGCCTCGAGCTTCGTCTTCGTCACGCGCACGCGGAGCCGGTACCAGCGGCCCTTTTCAAAATTCCTGTAGGTCGTCGTCTCGTTCTCACTCGCGTTCTCGCCATCCACATTCGAGATGCCCACGACGCTGCCGCCCCACCCGCCCACGATGAACGTCACGCACTTTTCGCCGACCGGAAAAGTGAGCCCGCAGAAAAAATCGTCGCCCTCCACCCGCTTCGCCTGCAGCTCGAGTTCATAGTCCATTTTCGCGGGCGCGGCTTCGAGATTGATGCCCGTGATGTCGCCGCCCTGCGGCAGCAAAATCTCGCCGTCCTTCACCTTCACATCCGCGTGCCCCGCGAAATCCGTCTCCTTCCATTTCCCCAGCGCTTTCCCGTCGAAAAGCGGCGTCCACTCCGGCTCCGCGGCCCGCGAAAATGGCAGGGCGATCAACGCGAACGAGGACGTGAGAAAAAACCGGCGGCGCGAGAGCGAATTCATGCGCGGAGTGTCGTGGCCGCGCGGTGATTCGCGCAATGCGAATGTGCGTGATCGGCACCCGCCGCCCGCCAGTCACACCCGCCTTCCCCCGTCGGCGGATGCGGAAATCGCGTCACGCAAATGCCCCATTCACGCCCCTTGCCAGCGCGAAAATAGCTGCCATATTCCGCCCCCTTTTTTCCGGGAGAAACAAATTCATGTCACAGCAAAACATCAGAAACATCGCCATCATTGCCCACGTCGATCACGGCAAGACCACGCTCGTGGACTGCCTGCTCAAGCAGGCGGGCACGTTCCG
>JBBQJR010000365.1:0-3162 GCA_038326125.1 Chthoniobacterales bacterium | reverse complement strand
GCCAAAATCGCGAAGACATGCGTGGCGGGGACGTTGTCGTAGCGCTGGAGAAACTCGCCGGACTTGCCCTGCTCGAGCGCGCCACCGAGCTTCGCAAAATTCCGCACGAGCGACCCGGGGTCATCGGGCGGCAGCGCAAATTTCGGGAGCCGCTTTTCCTTTTCCGCATCGTCGAGCCGCGACTTCGCGACGGTGCCGACGGCGCGCACGAGGCCGGTCGTGAGCAGGAAAACGAACGAGCCAAACGCGACGCCGAGCACCGCGCCGAGGACGCCGTAGCTGAGCCGCACGGTCGGACTTTTTTGCTGCGCGGTGCGGCGGAAAAGCCAGCGCCGCAGCCCGTGAATGCCGAGGAAAGTCGCGCAGCCGACCGCGGTGCCGCCGATGATCCGCGTGACTTGCGGCGGATATTTTAGAAAGGCAAAAACCGGCGCCGCACTCGACGCGCCGTACCACGCCGCGGCATACGCGCAGGCGATGGCAGTGAGCGTCATGAGCTGCCGCAGCACGCCCTGCCGCCAGCCGCTCCAGCCGAGCACTGCGATGAAAATCACCCACGCGCCGTAGTACGCCGTTTTCAGAATGTCTGCGCTCAAATCCATCGCTGCTCAGAGCGTGCCGCATTGCACGCGCTGGCGCAACGCGTGATCGCAGAGCACGAGCGCCGCCATCGCCTCGACCATCGGCACGGCGCGCGGGAGCACGCACGGATCGTGGCGTCCGCGCGCCTGCAGCGTCGTGTCTTTGCCGGCCACATTCACCGTGTCCTGCTTTTGGAAAATGGTCGCGGTCGGCTTGAACGCGACGCGGAAGAAAATCGTCTCGCCGTTGCTGATGCCGCCCTGAATTCCGCCGCTGCGATTCGTGCGCGTGCGGACTTTTTCATCGCGCATTTCAAAGGCGTCGTTGTGCTCGCTGCCTTTTTGCAAGGTGCCTGCGAAGCCGCTGCCGATCTCGAATCCTTTCGTCGCCGGCAGCGAGAGCATGGCCTTCGCGAGTTCGGCTTCGAGCTTGTCGAAGACCGGCTCGCCCCAGCCGGGCGGCACGCCGCGGATCGCGCATTCGATCACGCCGCCGACGCAGTCGCCCTCGCTGCGCACCTGCTTGATGAAATCAATCATCGTCGCGGCCATCGCGGCATCCGGGCAGCGCACGATGTTCGCCTCCACGTCGGCGAGCGTCACGGTTTCCGGGTCCACATTTGCCACGAGCGAATGCACCGACTTCACGTACGCGACGATCTCCAGCGCGGGTGAAAATTGCGCGAGCACCTTCTTCGCGATGGCCGCAGCGGCGACGCGCCCGATCGTCTCGCGGGCCGAGGCGCGTCCGCCGCCCTGCCAGTTGCGGATGCCGTACTTCGCGTGATACGTGTAGTCCGCGTGCGACGGTCGGAAGGTCGTCTGCATTTCCGAATACGATTCGGGCCGCGCGTCCTTGTTGAGGACAACGACGGCAATCGGCGTACCGATCGTTTTTCCCTCGAAGACGCCGCTCAAAATCTGGCAGCGATCCTCCTCCGCGCGCGGCGTGACAATTTCACTCTGCCCCGGCCTGCGCCGATCCAGATCGCGCTGGATGTCGGCCTCGGAAATCTCGATCCGCGGCGGGCAGCCGTCCACCGTCACGCCGACCGCGCCGCCGTGCGATTCGCCGAACGTGGAGATGCGGAAGCTGTGACCGGACTGGCTGGACATGGACGTTCAGAAATGGAGTGCGCGGGAAAGCTTGGCAAGCGGAAGCGCAGTGCCCCGCGAGCCAGACTATTTTGCCACCCGCCGCGGGTGCATCGGCGGTTGAAAGGGTACGGGAGATGCATTAAAAGACGCGGCTCCAAAAACCACGAGGCTTCCCCCCGCCCCCCCAGATTTCCTTCATGCATCCTCCGAGCGTCCCCCCATTCCTTTTGCGCGCTGCCAAAGTGGCGTTGCCATGCGTGCTGATTCTGCTGTTCGCGGCGCACTGGTTTGCGAACGCACCTGCTCCCGAAAAGTCGGAAACCGGACGCGGCGGGTCAGTCGCGAAGCAGGCGGCGCTCGCGACTTCTGGACACGCGGAAGGCGCTCGCTCGGCGCAGTATTCGGATTCGGGGGAAAAGGGGGAGGCCAAGTCAGCGACGGTCGTCGCGCCCGAGGAAGTGGTCGCGCGTTTTGCTGAGTGGACGCAGCAATACATGCAGGCCGCGCCGAAGGAGCGCGCGATCCTGTTGAACGAAGGCATCGCGCTCGCAGAGCAGCGGCGGCCGGTTTTTAAGCAGCTTATCAAAAGCGATCCGCAGCGTGCGCTGGCAGATGCGGTGCCGATGGTCGCGCGGCAGCAGCTCCCGCAGGCAATCGTGAATCACCTCGAGGAACGCGTCGCCGGCCGCGCGGTGCTCCGCGTGTACCAGACGACGCCCGCGCCGGGCGAAGCAGCGGCGGGCACTGCGCGCGTCGCGGAGTTTCAGGATGGCGCGACTTTTTCCGCGTACGTGTACGGCCGCCGCGCGGAGAAGGTGACGTGGACGCCGGACGCGTCGCTGAACGGCGTGGCGCTCGATCATCAGCTCGCGGTGAGCAGCGATCCGCTGCGCGTGCTGGAGGTCGGCGAGCTTCCGAATTTGGCGAAGCCCGCGGTGACGGTGTGCCCGGTCTCCGGGCTGAAGACGGCGGCGGTGCAAAAGAGCGGCGAGGTGATCACCGAGAGCACGCCGGCGGTCGAGGTGTTCGGCGAGATCGTCTATCTCTGCAACGGCTCGCACACGACGGTCTATCGCGAGACGATCCTGCATGCGGAAGGCGGCACGGGCGGGCCGACGACTTTCACCGGGCTGCTGCCCGCGGCGCCGACGCCGTCGCTCGGGACGCTGAAGATTTTGTACATCCCGCTCACTTTCCAGGATCAAAATGCGGTGCCCGCGACCGAGGGAAAATGCTACGAGATCATGCGCGACGTGAGCGACTATTACGCGAAGTCCTCGTACGGCCGGCTCACGACGCTCACGACGGTGACGCCGCCGATCAAGCTGCCGCACGACGAGGCGTGGTACGTGCAAAAGGACACGACGAACGGCGGCGACATTGACGGTCTCGGACTCGAGCAGACGCACGCGCGCGCGGAGGCGCGCAAGATCGGCTTTGACGATGCGGACTACGATTGCGTGGTGCTGCGGCTGAACGGCGG
>JBBQJR010000364.1:0-3168 GCA_038326125.1 Chthoniobacterales bacterium | reverse complement strand
TCCTGGCGAAGCGCGGGCAGAAGGTCGTGATCACGCAGGGCGAGGATCCGAAGAAGCCGAAGATCGAGGTGACGGGTTCGGTCGGCGACACGAATGAAATTCAGGCCGCGATCAAGCAGGCGGATTGGAACGAATACAAAGTGATCGCGAAGGGCGGGCACCTGCAGCATTTCATCAATGGCAAACAGACGGTGGACGTGACCGACGAGACGGCGGAGGGCGCGAAGAAAGGGGTCCTCGCGCTGCAAATTCACGCTGGCGCGCCGTTCATGGTGCAGTTCAAGGATCTCGTGCTGAAGACGGAATAGCGATCGAAGCGGGCGCTGAGAGGAGGAAGCCGGCGCGCGTGCAACTTTTCGGCACGCTGCTCACGCCCGAGGCTTTGAACGTTGCGACCGCATTGGGCGGAAAATCGCGCCGTCTCCGCACGTTCATCTTGCTTCCTTGCCTCTCAACGCTCGCTTTCCCGAAGCCGGAATTCGAAGGCGGAGCCTCGGCACAACTGTCAGCCCAATGTCAGTTGCACCGAAGGATCCCCGCCTTCGAATTCCGGCCTCGGAAAAGTAATCATGCGGTCTTGAGGAGCGCCGCGGAATCGCCGTGCAGCACTTCGCCCACGGTCCGCACGAGCTTGGAAATATCGTACGGTTTCGCCATCGCGGCATTGAACCCGTGCCGGCGGCAATCGCGCATGACCGGGTCGCTGTCGTAACCGCTCGAGACGATGGCGAGGATGTCCGGATCGAGCGCGCGCAGCTTGCGCAGCGCCTGAATGCCATCGGTGTCGCCGGGCAGGCTGAGGTCGCAAATTACGAGGGAAAATGGCGCGCCGGAAGCCACGGCCTCCTCGCAAGCGGCCAGCGCGCTCGCCACGTTCATGGCGGGCGTCACCTCAAATCCCGATGCGTCCAGCGCGCTCGCCACGAGCAGGCAGATCGCCTCTTCATCGTCGAGGATGAGGATGCGCGACGGACCCGAATGCCCCAGAGTCGGCTTCCGCGACGGAGGATTTATGGCTGGCATCGGCAGGATGGTGCAGGTCGGCATGGATTGCTCGGCCGCTGCCTGCGGCGCGCTTTCTTCGTCATCCTCTGCTCTCACGAGCGACTGAAATTTCTGACTGAGCACCTGCGCGCCCACCGCCGTTTTTTTCGCGCTGAGCACGCGTGCATGGTTCGCCGGGTCGCCGGGTTTCGCCATGAGGATGAGCGAGAGATTGCCGAGCACCGCCGTAAGGTGGTTGTTCAGATCGTGCGTGAATTTCCCGATCTCCTTTTCCAGGTTCGGCTTTCCCGAAGCGGCATTCTTGGGCTCTCCCGGCAGCGTCGCGCGGGTCCCGTGCAGCAGCGCGAGGTAGCCTTTGCCGCCGGCGTTCTCCACCGGCGAGAGCAGCATTTCGACACGCACAAATTCCCCGCCGCCGCGTTTCGCCGTCGTCTCAAAATTCACCGGCCCGTGCCGCGTCAATTCACCGAGCGAAAGCGGCTGCGCGATGATCCGGGTGAGCGGTTCGCCGACAAATTCCTCTCCCGCGAGACCGAAAAGTTCCTCCGCCGCGGGGTTCGCCGCGCGCACCTTGCCGTCGGCCGAAAGGACGAGCACCGCCTCGTCCGTCATCATCAGCAACGCGCGCAATTCAGCTTCCGCCGTGTCGGCGCGACGACTGAGTTCTTCCTCGCGATGATGCATGTGGCGGTAGAGCAGCGAGGCGGATACGCCGAGGACTCCCGTGAGCACGGCGAGTGCGGCGGGGAAAATCGCGTCGGTCGCCGCTGGCAAAACCGCGAGCGCATTGGCGTGGGCGGGAACGGCGAACCAAGCACCACACGAGAGGGCACCGCCGAAATTTGCCGCGGCCCATGAGCGGGCGGGCTTGCCGGGGGCGCGGACGGTGGCGGGCTGAACGGGCTGATTTCGCATGACTGCCTTCCCAGAAAGCCAGCCATGTGCCAAATTATGATAATTATACTCAGTCTAGTAAATTACTAAACTGACCACAGGTACGTCACCCACATTTGCCCGTCCACCGAGGAATCCCAATTCCATCAAAAACTCCGCGCGCACCACCTCCGCTCCGCATTCCCCGAGCAGCTTGATCGCCGCCGCCGCCGTCCCGCCGGTCGCGAGCACATCGTCAATGAGCGCCACCTTTTCACCCTGCGCGACCGCATCCACGTGGATCTCGACGACCGACTCGCCGTATTCGAGCACGTACGCCGCCGAGCGTGTGGTGAAGGGCAGCTTTCCCTTTTTTCGAATCGGAATGAATCCCAGCCCGAGCTTGTTCGCGACCGCTCCGCCAAAAATGAAACCGCGCGCATCAATGCCGACAATCTTCGTCACGCCGAGGCCACTCAGTTCCTCCGCGAAACGATCGATCACGCTGCGAAAAAGCGGCCCGTCCGCCAGCACGGGCGTGATGTCCTTGAAGACGATTCCCGGCTTCGGAAAATCTTGAACGTCGCGAATTGCGGATCGGAGTTGCGCGGTCAGGTCCATGGATTTCATTTCGCAGGGCGCGGCCTGCTGAGCAAGCCCATCACGCTGCGCCGCCCGCTTCCTCGATTCCTTCGCTGTGCAAGTCGCCGCTCTTGCCGAAGCTTTCCGCGATGCTCGGCGCGGGCACCGGATTGTCGTTGCCGAGAATGTCGCGTCCCTCGTGCGCCTCGTCACGGCTGCGGAATTTCACGCCGACGAGCTTGCTCACGCCGTGCTCCTCCATCGTCACGCCGTAAAGTGCATCGGCGCGCGCGATGGTCCGCTTGTTGTGGCTGATGACCACGAACTGCGACTGCCCCACGAAGCGGTCGAGGATCTTGATGAACCGGCTGATGTTCGACTCGTCGAGCGGCGCGTCCATTTCGTCCAGCACGCAGAACGGCGACGGCTTCACCATGTAGATCGAGAAGAGCAGCGCGACCGCCGTCATCGTCTTCTCACAGCCCGAGAGCAGCGTGATGCTCTGGAGCTGCTTGCCCGGCGGCTTCGCGATAATCTCGATGCCGCTCTCCAGCGGATCGTCCTCCATCGTGAGCACGAGGTTCGCCTGCCCGCCGCCGAACAGCTCGCGGAACATCTCCTGGAAGTTCACGCGGATCTTTTCAAACGTGTCCGCGAAGAGCGTCTTCGTCGTCGTGTTGATCTTGTGGATCACGCCAAGCAGTTCGT
>JBBQJR010000363.1:0-3204 GCA_038326125.1 Chthoniobacterales bacterium | reverse complement strand
CTCACGTCGGCGATGTAGATCACCTTGTTGTAGGTGTTCACCGCCGCGCTGCCGAGATTGCCGCCGGAGGGCGGCGAGAGCGCGCCGAATTGCGAGACGATGTTGGAAAGCTGCGACATGTCGAAGCTCGTGAGGTGGACGTTGTTCGTCTCGCGATTGTCGCGGATGATTTCGCCTCCGCTCACCGCGGCGTTCACGGCGTTGAGCACATTCACCACGGCCGGACCGCCCGCGGCGGTGAGCTCGACATTGCGGCCATTGTACACGCGCAACCGCAGCGGATCGGCGGCGGCGCGGCTCGTATCGAGGAGAATTTTCAGCCCGGCCTGGTTGTAAAAGCGCAGGTTCGCGATCTCCGGCGGATCGGGAAATCCGCTCGCCGGCCGTTCGATCAGTTCGCGGAAACCGTCGTTGTTCGGATTCGTGTCCGTCGTGTCAAAGACGCTCGCCGGATCGATGCCGAGCGGCTCGAGGCGATCCACTTTGTTAAGCTGAGAATTTTTCCCACTCGGGTAGTTCGGCGCCACGGTCATCGTCGTCCGCGCGTCACCCGGTGCGACATCCTCCGCATACGTGGAGCCAAACGACACGTTGCGGCTGAAGGTGAGATTCGATCCCGCCGTGCTCGCGTAGAGATCGGTGTTCGTATGCACGAGGCCGGTGATTTGCATGTCCGGCCCCGGATGAATCTCGAGCGCGCCCTCGTAGAAAATCGCCGACTGGAAAATCGGCGCGTCCGCCTTTTGAAAACGCCGCGTGACGGTGACGGAATCCGTTCCGCCGATCACGGGCACGTTCACCTTCGCCGTCGCGAGATACAAGTAGGCGCGCGACATCCAGCCCGGCCGGCCGGACACGGGAATGAGGCTCACGGCCGGCGGACCGCTGCCCACCGGCACGCCCGCGGCATCGAGCGCCACGAGCGAGTACGTCGCGAAAGGATAGTCCGCGAAATCCGGATACGCCGGCGTGCTCGCAGGCCCGGGCGCATTCGCCACGCCGCTGATCGCGGTGATGTCCGCCGCGAGCGGAAGACCCTGATTGCTCTGCACGGTTGCGCGGCCCGCGGCGCACCACTTGGCGTACATCACTTCGAGTCCGCCATCGGCCACACTTTCCGCGGAGGCGCGCTGGCGCGAACGGTACGAATTGCGCGCGACGTTCGAGGACAGCGACAGCGCCGTGCCGACCGCGATGCCGACGACGATCACGATCGCCATGGCCGTGATGATCACGCTGCCGCGCTGCGCGTGACGAAGAGGGGGAAGAAAAAATTTCATAGGCCAAGCGACCGCGTGTAAATGCGCACCGGCGCAGTCGGAGAACCGATGGTGAAGTTTTTCATGAACAGACTTTGGACGCGATTCGAGTTCGCGGAATCCTGCACCGTGAGGTTCACCGCGACGCCCCTGTCGCCGAGCGCCATCGCGAACGGCTGCGGGGAAGCCGCCATGTTGGCGGTGATGATCGCGAAGTTCGCCGGATCGTTGAAGGCCGCCGCGCCATCCGCGGCGACGCTCATCGCGCGCGGGTAAAATCGCATCTCCGGCACGCCACTCGCCACGGACGTGACGACGATGTAGGCGACATCATTCACGGCATGCGCCGTCGCATTCGCCGGTACGAACGGGCCCGTGCTCACCGCCGGATTGGAAAAGCTGCCGAGCGGGCCGGTGAGCGTGATCGTGATGCTCGCCGCGGGCGGCTCGACCGCGGTGATGCGCGCAAACAAATCCTGCGGCATGCCGTTCACGGGCACCGACGGGATGGCGAGAAGCTGCCCGGCGCGCGGCATCTGCGCGGTCGCGGCGGTGCTCACGATGACAGTGCTGGAGTCCGCAGTCGTCGCAGCCGGGACTTGGTAGGGTCCCCCCGAATACATCCGAAAGCGGATCCCGGCCGCATTCACCGGCACGGAACCGGTGAGCGTGATCGCGGTGCCGTCGGCGTCCGTGAGCGCGGGGATTTCGATGGACGAATGCACATCCCGCGCGAGCCGATCCATCATGAGAAAGGCAAGTTGGTTCGATCGGTTCGCCGAGTGGCCGCTCAGGAAAAGCGTGGTCGCGGACTGCAAAAACACGAATGCCGTGCCGCCCGCGATGACGACGCACGCCGCCGCGATGGCCATTTCCACGAGCGTAAAGCCGCGGCGCAATTTGGAAAAACGAGGCAGCATGGCGTCAGTCCGGGGAGCGCGCCGTCGTCATGGACAGCGAGTAAATGTTGCCGTTGTACGGATACGCCACGGTCACTTTCACCTCGCGAAGATTCAGCGAAGGATCGGTCACGAGGACGTCGGAGGTCATCGTTCCGTTGATGGCTGGCGGCCCGGGATTCACCGTCACGCCCGCGGTCGTCGTCCCCGCGATCAGCACCGGCGGCGTGGATTTTGCCGGGAAGGGGACGCAAAGCACCTCGTCAATTTTGTTTTGGAGCAGCGTTTTTGCGCCCGTGAAATTGCGGTTCACCGTCGCGAGGCGATTCGCCGCGCCGAGCGCCCACAGAGCGGTCGCGGAGGTGAGCGTGATGATGCCGATGCCCACGACGACCTCGGTCAAAGCAATGCCGGCACGCTTTTTCCACCTGCGCAGGGCAGGCCATTTCCGGTCAGCGCGCCGGATCTGAGCCGCATCTTGCGATGCGGCAACGCTCATTGCTTGGGCAAACATACGCCTGCGAGAATAGCACCCCGCGTGCCGCCGTTTCGCCGATCCGGTTTGCCCGCCAGCGCGCCCGGTGCGTACTTGTCCACCATGCAGAATCTCACCGCCGATCTCACCGCCCTGCTCGAACCGGCGCGCGTGCTCCACTCGCGCGAGCACCTTCTCGCGTACGGGTACGATGGCACGGCGGCTCTCAGCGGCGTGCCCGCAGTCGTCGTGATGGTGAAGACGACGGAGGAGATCGCGGGCATCGTGAAATACGCGGCTACAAACGGTATTGCGATCGTCGGGCGCGGCAGCGGCACCGGGCTGAGCGGCGGCAGCGTGCCGTCGAATGGCTGCATCGTCCTTTGCACCGCGCAGATGGATCGCGTGCTCGAGCTCGACGAAAAAAATCTCACGATCCTCGTCGAGTCCGGCGTCATCACTCAGAAAATCACCGACCTCGCGGACAGCGTCGGCCTGCTCTACCCGCCCGATCCGGGCTCGATGAAAATCTCCACCATCGGCGGCAACGTCGCCGAAAACAGCGGCGGCC
>JBBQJR010000362.1:0-3237 GCA_038326125.1 Chthoniobacterales bacterium | reverse complement strand
TTCCGAGGATGCTGAGGTTGCGAGCGGAATCGCCGAATCGATTGATTTTCGGATTCCGGGTCCGAAACCTCCCCGCGGCCTCGACTCCCTCACCTACTTCGTCAACGAACTCCGCGCGGGCGACGGCAATGTAGTCCCCGGCTTCAGCCGGCAAAACGGTGAGAAGCAAACTGACGTTCCGAACATCAAACCGCAGCCGGACGCAACGCCGGCTAAAGCCGATGACTACTCTGCGCGCTCCACGCCCTACTCGATGGTCACGGCGATTGATGCGCCCGCGTCGGGCTTCGTGAATCCGAAGCTCGCGGACGGCGAAATCCAGATCACGCGCTGGCTCGCGGACGACCTCGGCGTCGCGCCCGGCGCGAAGGTCACGCTGAAATATTTCGTGATGGGCGAGCGGCGGCAGCTCATCCCGGCGACGCGCACCTTCACCGTCGCCGCGCCGATCCTCGAGATGGACACGCCGCAGCTTGACACCTCGTGGATGCCCGATTTTCCAAACGTGCCGGACGGTGACAGCTTCGGAAAATGGAAGCCCGGCTTCGATTTCGACGCGACGCGCATCCGCAAAAAGGACGAGGAGTATTGGAAAAAATACCGCGGCACGCCGAAGGCATTCGTGACGCTGAAAACCGGCCAGGACATGTGGGGCAACCGCTGGGGCAACCTCACCAGCATCCGCTATCCCGCAGGAACAAAGCGCGAGCAGGTCGAGCGCATCGCCGCATTCATTGACCCCGCCGCGCTCGGCTTCCGCACCGTGAACCTCCGCGAGCAGGCGCTCGCCGCGACGAATGCGCCCGTGGATTTCGGCGAGCTGTTTGTCTATTTCAGCTTCTTCCTCATCGCCGCCGCCGCGGTGCTCACGGGGCTGCTGTTCACCTTCACCATCGAGCAGCGCGCCGCCGAGGCCGGCCTGCTGCTCGCCGTCGGCTGGCCGGTGAAAAAAGTGCGGCGTCTCTTTCTGCGCGAAGGCTTCGTGCTCGCGCTCATCGGCTCGCTCGCAGGCGCACTGCTCGCCGCGCTCTACACGAAGGGCGTGCTGCACGCGCTCGCCAGCGTGTGGAGCGGCGCGACCGGCGGCACGCGCTTCGTCTTCGCGCCATCGGCGGTGACGATTGCCATCGGCACCGCGAGCGGCGTGCTCGTCGCGATGATCGCGATGTGGCTCGCGAGCCGGCGGCTATTCAAAATGGAGGCTGCCGCGCTGCTGAACGGCGAATACCAGAGCGACACAGACAAATCGAAACCGCTGCAAAAAGCCGGGGATTGCGCGGATGTTTTAACCACGGATGTCACGGATGACACGGATGGTTCGCCCGGAAACACAACTCCATCCGTGCCCATCCGTGACATCCGTGGTCAATCATCCGCGAGATCATCGAGTCTCGCCGCTGGCAGCGGTCGCGCAATCTCCGCGCCACTCGCGCCGCGCCGCGACGCTGGGACTGGTTTGCTTTGGGTTGGAGGTGCCTCCGTCGTTCTCGCGCTCGCACTGGCGGTGCTCGCGAAGGGAAACTCCGGCGCATTTTTCGGCGCGGGCGCGCTGCTGCTCATTGCGGGATGCCTCTTCGCGCTCGCGGCTTTGCGCAGAGTCTCGACGGGCACCGGTGCGGAATCCATCGCGCAACTCGGCGCGCGGAACATCTCGCGCCGCCGTGGCCGCAGCATGGCGACCATCGCTGTGCTAGCGAGCGGCGTGTTCATGGTCATCGCCGTGGATTCCTTCCGCAAAGCCGCGCCCGAAGATTCCACACGACGCGACTCCGGCACCGGCGGTTTCGCCTTCATCGGAGAAAGCAGCGCGCCGATTTATGAGGATCTGAATTCCGCGAAAGGCCGCGACGCCTACGCGCTCGACGACAAGCTCATGTCCGGCGTGCGCATCGTGCAGTTCCGCGTGCGCGACGGCGACGACGCAAGCTGCCTGAACCTCAACCGCGCCGTGCAGCCGCGCATCCTCGGCGTGGATTTTTCAGAGTTGGAAAATGCGGGCGCAGGCGAAGTGCGTGCCTCGGGTAGGGCGGGTTTGCAACCCGCCGCGCCGGGTATCCTACCCCGCGCATCGGGCGTCGCCAACGCCCCGGCAAACACGACACCCGCCAACAAAAAGGCCGAATGTTTCGCGACAAACGATCACCTCTCCACGACCGATGGGCCGGGTAGTATACCCGGCCCGGCGGGTAAAATACCCGCCCCACCCGGAACCGCGCGCGATGCCACGCCCGATGCCGCCGGCGAGGGCGTCGACGGCGGCACGCGACGGCGCACGCGCTCCCCATTTTCTCTCGTGTGGACGGGAGTCAAAGCGAAAGACGCGACTGCAATCCCCGGCGTGGTGGACGCGAACACGCTGCAATGGGCGCTGCAAAAAAAACTCGGCGACGTGCTGGAAATCCCCGGCGAGCGCGGCGATGCCGTGCGGATCCAGTTCGCCGCCACGGTGGATGGCAGCGTGCTGCAAGGCCTCGTCATCATCCCCGAGCGCGACTTCATTGCGAAGTTTCCGAACACCGCCGGCACCCGTTTCTTCCTCGTGGATTGCCCGCGCGAAAAGGCGGACGCCGTGCGCGAACATCTCACGCGGCAGCTCGGCGATCGCGGACTCGAACTCGTCTCCGCGACGAAGCGCCTCGCGGAATTCAACGAGGTGGAGAACACCTACCTCTCGATTTTCCAAGTGCTCGGCGGCCTCGGGATGCTGCTCGGCAGCGCGGGTCTCGGCATCGTCGTCGCGCGGAATGTCTTCGAGCGCCGCCGCGAGTTCGGCCTGCTCGAGGCGGTGGGCTTCACGCCGCGTCTGCTCCGCGCGCTCGTCTTTGCGGAGCACCGCTGGCTCATCGTCGGTGCGCTCGGCATCGGTGCGGTGAGCGCGCTCATCGCCGTGTGGCCGCGGCTCGCGCAGCACGCCGCGCATTTCCCGTGGCGGGGAATCCTGACGCTGATCGCGGGCATGGCGCTGGTCGGCGCGGTGTGTGCATGGCTCGCGACGCGCCTCGCGCTGCGCCGCTCGCAACTCCCCGCGCTGCGGACGGAGTGACGGAGTGACGGAGGACGACTGACGAGGACGAGGAGAAAACGGATGGCGTGCCTGGGTAGCGCGGGCGTCCCGCCTGCCGTTCGCCGCGACCCGCGTCTAACATCGGACGTTGCAGAGCGCATCAATTCAGAAAGGGAGGTCTTTCCTTGCTCGTTGTGCTGCGCGGGACGCGCGCCACGGCAGGCGGGACGCCC
>JBBQJR010000361.1:0-3248 GCA_038326125.1 Chthoniobacterales bacterium | reverse complement strand
GAAGCCCCCGCTGCACGCGGGGAAGCTTCGCCGCGCACACGGTGCACAACACGCCGCACGCGGCTTTGCTCACGCTGCATCCACCTCCACCGACACTGCACGCGGCCACGCAAATCGCGCCGAGCGCTCAGCGGTTGTCTGACAGGAATTTGCTTTTTGCGGGTGGCGTCGTTGGCGGGATCGGGAACGGGGAGTGAGGGGGTCTGACTGCTAGGAATTTGCTTTTCACCGCGCCGCGCCGGAAACGGGTCGGGCGTCGGGCGGTGCCGGGGAGTGAGGGGGTCTGTCTTGCCCGGCCACCACGCGATCGTCGGCTCGCGCATGCCGCCTTCCCAGGTGCTGCCTTTTCCGCCGCGCAACGGTGCAGCACTCCCGGCGTCCGCGCCTTTCACGAGCCACGGGCCGTTGTCGCTGGTGAAAATGACGAGCGTGTTTTCGGCGAGCTTCAGCTCGTTCAGCGTGTCGAGACTCCGGCCCGTGCTCCGGTCCACTTCTTCCACCCAGTCACCGAAACGACCGTTGCTGGATTTGCCCGCGAAGTCCTTCCCCGGATGAATCGGCACATGCACCGCGGTGTGCGGCAGGTAGAGGAGGAACGGCTTGTCCTTGTTCTCGCGGATGAAGCTGATGGCCTCGTCGGTGTAAATCTGGACGATGCGGCTCTGGGCTTCGTCATCGAGAAGTTCGGCCACTTTTTCGTCGCGAATCAGCGGCACCACGCGCTCGCCGGTCGCGGTCGATTTGCGCTGCATGTCGTTGGAATACGGGATGCCGAGATAGTGATCGAAGCCCTGCCGCGTCGGCAGGAATTGCGGCTGATCGCCGACGTGCCATTTGCCGATGCAGGCGGTGGCGTAGCCGAGTTCCTTCAGCCGCTCGGCCATGGTGATCTCCGTCGGGTTCAGTCCTTTTGTGCTCGCCGGCCCGAACACGCCGGGCACCGAAATTCGCGCGCCGTAGCAGCCCGTGAGCAACTGCGCCCGCGACACCGAGCACACCGGGGCCGCGTAAAAGCTGGTCAGCCTCATCCCCTCGCTCGCCATGCGGTCGAGACGCGGCGTTTTTTGTTTGGTCGCACCGAAGGGGCCGATGTCGGCGTAGCCCATGTCGTCGATGAAGATGATGACGAAGTTCGGCTTGTCCGCGGCGAATCCACCGGCGGTGAAAGCGAGCGTGGATGCGAGGGCGAGGGCGAGGAGTCGGAGGTGGGGTTTCATGAGGAAATGTGAGGTGCGGATTATTTTTGGGATGCGGTTTGCGATCGCTGCTCGGGCGGACTCAATGAATCGCAATGCGTGCTTTTACCCGAACAGCGTTGTAATGGGCACGCCTTTGATAGGCGCGGTGTCTTTTCCTCCGATGGAGAAGAGCTGGCCACCGGGAGCGGGTGTTCCCATTTTCGTGAAATCGACGCCGAGGGTGCGGGCGATGGTGCAGTTGAAATCCTGCGCGGTCACCGAACTGCGAGACGAGTTCGAGGCTGTCGCGGAAAGTGCGCTGGTCGAAGCCCGCGCGCAGGGCGCTGTTTTGGAGTGCGAGTCGAGCGCCTCGGACGGGAGAATGCCATACGAAGAAGGCGCACGCGAACGCGCGGCAGGTCCACACGGACCATCGGAGACGGCTACGGCAGCAGTCCGGCGCGGATGGTGAATTCTTTGAAGGCCGCGGTGCCGCCGCCGCCATTCACATTGGTATCGAGGGCGAAGGCGACCATTTCCCCGGCTTGGAGATCCTGCTCGAAGGTCAGGTCCAGCGGCTTCTTTTCGGTCTTGTCGGTCTTGAAAAAGGCGATGGATTTGCCTTCTTCCTTGCCCCATGGAAAATGCACGACGTTGAGCGCGACGTTCCGATGCTGGCTGTTGAACGACACGCCGCCGCTCTTCGCCTCAAAGGCATACCGCCCCGTCTCCGGCGCGATGAACACGATGACGGGAAGATCGTTTTCCTTGGGAGCGAGGAGGTTCCCCTTCCAGAGCGGCATGCCCTCGGGCCCGTCAAACGCGCCGCTCTCCGCGAGCCAGCGCATCGGCTGCCAGGCTGCGCGGCTCAGGCCGAAGGTCGCGTCGAGCTTTCCGCCCAGCCGGGTCTCGCCTTTTTTCCAAGGCTGCGTCTGCACGGCCCACAGGTTCTTGCCCTCGACTTTGTATTCGTGCTCGTCGCGCCAATACTCGCCCGCGGTGGGAAGCTCCCAGGTCACCTTCGCCGTCTTGCCGTCGGCGGTCGTCAGCGGCTTGGGCTTGGGCATCGGTTTCGCCGCGACTGCGTCGGGATAGACCTTGAGATTCGGCGTCAAAGTCTCGGTCTTCAGCGTCCGTCCGAGTTTCCCCGCGCGCGACGCCGCCGTGAGCGCCTGCTTGATTTCCTCCAGATAGATTCCGTAGCCCGTTTCGTTCGGGTGTGCCCCGTCCCGCATCAGCGCGCTCCACGCGGTGCCAGCCTTTAGCTTTTCCAAAAGACCCGTTGCCAACGTGATGCTCGGGATGCCGTAAAAGTTGGCCACCTTCTCGTGCGACGCGGCCGACTTCGGCAGTTCGCCCTTTTGGTAGGTCTCCAATTGGTCCTGCGAGATGGTGTAGAGAAAGACGATGTCGGTCGCCGGATTCGCCATCCAGATTTTCCGCACGATCCGCTCCATCGAGCGCGCGCGGTCGTTCGTCCCGTCATTCACGGCAAACTCCACGAAGACGAGGTCCGGCTTGAGCGCGATCACATCGCGATCCGCCCGCGCCGCGCCGAAGTCCGAGTCCGTGCCGTTGATGCCCGCGTTGATCACCTTGATCTTCGCCTGCGGCGTGATCGTCCGCAGCCACGCCGGCACCGCCTGGGTGAAGCCATGATCGCCCCCGCCCTTGGTGATCGAGCCGCCGAGAAAAACGATCGTGAAATCGCCGCCCTTTTTGAGCTTCGCGGCGGCGTTCGGGATGCCCTCGCGGACGGCGAACGGCTCCAGCCCGGCGGCTCGCGCTGGCGTGGAAAAAAGGAGCGCCGCCAGCGCGGTGGCGGCTACGAGAAGGGTCTTCGTCATACGGGGGAAAAGGAGGCAGCTCCGGCCGCGAGCGTGCGCGACCGGAGCCAGGCTGTGACTTGGCTGCGCCTACTTCACCGTCGAGGCGACTTCGAGCGATTGCAGCTTGTCGGACCACGCGGTCTTGCCCGTCGGCATGGTGAAGACAGTGAAGATCACCGCTCCCGCATCGGCCGGCACCGCGAAGGACACCTCCTGCTCGACGTCCGCGCCCGCCTTGAGC
>JBBQJR010000360.1:0-3253 GCA_038326125.1 Chthoniobacterales bacterium | reverse complement strand
CGCCAAGTTCGCGCTTGATGGATTCGTTGACTCGGTCGAGGCGGTTCTTCATGCGTTGTTGAGAGTTGAGGGTTGAGAGTTGAGAGGCGGATCCGCCTTCTTTTCTATCAACTCTCAACTTTCAACTCCCAACTCTCAACTACGCCATGAAGAACCGCCTCGACCGAGTCAACGAATCCATCAAGCGCGAGCTTGGCGCGCTCGTGCGCCGCGAGATCACCTTCCAGGCAAAGCTCGTCACGCTCAAGGAGGTGGATATCACGCCCGACCTCAAGAGTGCGCACGTGTATGTCGGCGTCATCGGCACGCCCGAGGAGCAGCACGCGGCGCTCGCGCAACTCCACGACGCGCGCCTGAAGCTCCAGCGCGAACTCAGCCGCCGCATCATCTTGAAATTCACGCCGCACCTGCATTTCAAGCTCGATGCGACCGGCGAGCGCGGCGACCGCATCCTGCAAATCCTCGACGACCTCCATCTCCCGCCGGATCCGCCCGCACCGCCCGCACCCAGCGCGCTTTAGCATGTATTCGGAGCACGCATTTCAACGCAAAGGCGCGGAGCGCGGCGAAAACGTAGCGCCGACGATTCGTCGGCACCGCGCGTACGGGCAAGAGCGGCGCGTGGAATTCTGCGCGATGACCCTGGCATGGAATCCGACACCAATGTGGCCGCAGCACCGGGCATGGGCGAAGCGCGACTTTGCCCAAGTTTTCTGCTCCCGCGCCTTTTGGCCGACGAATCGTCGGCCCCACATTGGGCGCGCCTCATGCATCCCACCGCTTTCAGACCATGCCCGCTGATTCCACACTCGCGGAAATCGCCGACGTGCTGCGCGCGAAGCAGCGCTTCGTCGTCATCTCGCACATCCGCCCCGATGGCGATGCGCTCGGCTGCACCATCGCGATGGGCCTCTGCCTGCGCGCACTCGGCAAGGATGTGCAGATGTGGAATGACGACGGCTGCGTCGAGCGTTTCCATTTTTTGCCCGGCTCGAATCTCGTCACGCAGCCGCCAGCCGAGCCGCAGGACTTCGACGTCGCCATCATGCTCGACACCGCCGTGAAGGATCGCGGAGGACGCTGCGTGCGCGCGGTGAAAAATGCGGGCGTGTGGATCAACATGGATCACCACGTCTCGAACCCGCGCTACGGCGATCTGAATTTCATAGACTCCACCTCGCCCGCGACCGGTCAGATTCTCTTCGAGCTTTTTCGCGCGGGCGATCTGCCGCTCACGTACGAGATGGCCGACAGCCTCTTCGTCGCCATCAGCACGGACACCGGCAGCTTCCAATATCCGAACACCACCGCGCGCACCTACGAGATCGGCGCGGAGCTGGTTCGCCTCGGCGTGAATGTCGGCACGCTCTCGCAGAAGATGTACGAGAGCCATCCGCGCCGTCGCATCGAACTGCTCAAGGCGATGCTGAACGTGATGCGTTTCTCCAGCGATGATCGTGTCGCGAGCATCGCGCTCCCGCTCAGCACCGTCCGCGAACTCGGCACGAAACCCGACGACACCGAGGGACTGATCGATCACATCCGCTCGATCGAAGGCGTGCGGGTCGCCGCATTTTTCGAGGAACTTCCCGACGGCCTCGTGCGCGGCTCGCTGCGTTCAAAGGATCCGAGCACCGACGTCTGCCAGATCGCCGCGCAATTCGGCGGCGGCGGGCACACGCTCGCGGCCGGCCTGCGCACGCGCGGCACGCTCGCCGAAGTGCAGGAAAAAATACTCCAAGCCATCCATGACCAACTCCCGCGAAATTGACGGTGTGCTGCTGGTGGACAAGGCCGGCGGGATGACCTCCCACGACATTGTCGCCATCGCCCGCCGCACGCTCGACACCAAGAAAATCGGCCACTGCGGCACGCTCGATCCGCTCGCCACCGGCCTGCTCATCCTCACGCTCGGACGCGGCACAAAAATCCAGGATCTCCTCATGGCCGAGGACAAGGAATACGTCGGCACCATGAAGCTCGGCGAGAACACCGACAGCCAGGACGCCGACGGACAGATCACGGAGACGAAGCCCGTGCCGGAACTTTCGCGCGAGCAGATCGAGGCCGCGTTTGGAAAATTCAAAGGCGATTTTTACCAGATGCCGCCGATGGTCTCCGCGATCAAAAAGGACGGCGTGCCGCTCTACAAACTCGCGCGCCAGGGCAAGACCGTCGAGCGCGAGCCGCGCTTCGTGCATGTGTACGCGCAGGAGCTGCTCGGCGTCCGCGTGCCGGAGATAGATTTCCGCGTCGTGTGCAGCAAGGGCTTCTACGTCCGCACCTACGCATTCGACATCGGCACGGAACTCGGCTGCGGCGCGCACCTGAAAGCGCTGCGCCGCACGAAGAGCGGAAAATTCTCCGTCGAAAATTCCGTGACCGCCGACGTGCTGAAGCACGGCCCGCTCGAAGCCGTGCTCGCCAAGGTGATGACGCTGCCGCAGGTCTCCATCCTGCGCGGCGCGTAGTTTTTTTGCGAAAGTGATCACGTTCTCCACGTTTCAGAATGGTGGCGTGCGGACGAGCATCCCGAGTGGAGCGCGGAATTTTTCACGGCGTACGGCTGCGGCTGGGCAAAGTAGGCGAGGTTTCCAACCTCGCGCGGGAGGATGGGCGAAGGCGGCGGGATGGTGCGGAGCAAATGCCTTCCAAAATTCGCACGGTGTCCCCGCCGCCTCGCTGCGCTCGCCCGCGCGAGGTTGAAAAACCTCGCCTACTTTGCGCTACGCGCGCGGGTGCGCGGCGTCGTAGGCCTGCTTCAGCCGCTCGGTGGTGACGTGCGTGTAAATTTGCGTCGTCGAGAGGCTCGCGTGGCCGAGGAGCGACTGCACGCTGCGCAGGTCCGCGCCCGCATCGAGCAGGTGCGTGGCGAAGCTGTGCCGCAGCTTGTGCAGCGAGATCGTCCGCGGGATGCCCGCAAAGGCGAGGTAGCGTTTCAGCGACTCCTGCATGTTGCGCGCGCTCAACCGGCGCCGCGACTTGTTAATGAAAAGCGGCCCCACATTCACGCCCGCGGCCTGCCGGTATTTTTGGATCGCGCGCAGCGCGAGATCGCCGACCGGCACCACGCGCTCCTTCCGGCCTTTGCCGAGCACGCGCACGCTCTCGGTGAACTCATCCACATCGCGCACTTCGAGCCCCGCGACTTCCGCGAGCCGCAGCCCGCTGCTGTAAAAAAATTCGAGGATCGCGGCGTCGCGCTGCGGCATCCACTTCGGCGCGCGATCCGATTTCTCCATCGCGAGCGGCG
>JBBQJR010000359.1:0-3255 GCA_038326125.1 Chthoniobacterales bacterium | reverse complement strand
GCAACATCGAGTAACTGCGCGCAGCGCTGCACGTCGTGATCGCTGCACGCCGCGGAAAATGCCGCATGGCGAATCCACTCCCGCAGCGTCGTCGCAAAGCCGCGCTCGATCAGCGCGTGGCGCAGATCGCGCAGGGTGCGGCGTTCCTCCGGCGTCTCCGCCGCATCCGCGCGGACAGCGGCGGGAAAGCCGAACGCCGCCGCGAGCGGACTCGTGAGCACGAGATGGCGCGCCGCCGTGCTGCCCGGATGATCGAGCCACGCGAGCAGGCACAGGATGGTCTCGACCGCGCGCGAATCCGTGAGCGGATTGCCGCCCTCGCCGCTCACGTCCACCTCCGGATGCGCGCGGCGGAGTTCGCCGATCAGCCGCGACATCAGATTTTTTTTACGCAGCAAAATGCCGATCCTGCGCTGCGGATCCTCGCGCAGGTGCGCGGTCACGAGATGGAGCGTCCGGCTCACGAGCGCGCGATTTTTGTCGGCCGCATCCCCGTCCTCGTCGCCGGCGGCGAAAAGCACGCGCACGCGACCACGGAGTTTTTCCACGTCTTTCGCCGGTTGGTGCTCGGGAAAGGTCGCCGCCCACTCGCGCCCCGCCGCCTCGATGGCGTCCTTGTCCGTCTGCTTTTCATCGAGCCACCCGCTCGCGAGCGAGCGGAAGGTGCGGTTCACCGCCGCGAGCACGGCCCGGCTGGAGCGAAAACTTTCGCTCAAAATCCGCGCGGGACCGCTCCCGATTTTTGCGCCCAATTCCTCGAGCGGCGCGTGCATCAGTGCGCGATCACCGCCGCGCCAGCCGTAGATGGCCTGCTTCTCGTCACCGACCACGAGCACCTCGCCCGCGCTGCCGCCGATCTCTTCAATGAGCGGTCGGAAGAAATTAAATTGCAGCCGGCTCGTGTCCTGAAACTCGTCGAAGAGCACATGCTCGAAGCGCGTGCCGAGGCGGAAATAAAGCGCGTCGCCGGATAACGCCGCCGTTGTGACCATCGCCGCGACGTCGTTGAAAGTGTAGGCGCCCGCGCGAAAGGCCGCGGCGTGCCGGTGGTTTTGGTAGTGCTGCCCGAGCCACCGTAGCGCGGCCTCGCGCGCCTCGTGGTCCTGCAAAAGGGCGGCGCAGGCGCCGGCCACGAGCGGAGCCATCGCCGCCGCGAGCGGCGCGGGAATCGGATGTTTGGCGTATGCGGCGTCGGCGAAAATGCGGAGCACGAGCGGCACGTCGAGCAGCGCCACGGCGTTCTCGCCCGCGGCGAGCGTGGCGCGGATTTTTTCGAGCGCGTCCTCCCACAGCTTCACGCTCGCGCCCGCCTTCGTCCGCGGGATCCACGGGGAAAAATTCGCGAGCGTCGCCGAGATGGATTCGAGTTCGGCGGCGCTCCAGCGGCGCACGTCCGGCCGCGCGAACGCCGCCGACCATTTGCCTGCGGAAATCGTCCGGTGCAGATGCGGCGCGAGATCGGAGAGTGCGCCGAGCATCGAGCTCACGATCCCACGGCGGAAAGTCCAGAGCGCCTCGGCGAGACTGGGCAAATCGGCTTCGCCCAAAATCGCGTGCAGCGTGTCGCGCAGAAGGGCCGCTTCGTTTTCATCCACCGCCATTGTCCAGTCGGGCGCGAGGCCGAGTCCGGTCGCAAACGCCTTGGCGACCTGCGCGAAAAACGCATCCATCGTCGAGATGGCGAGGCGGTCCATGTGCGCCGCGAGATTCGCGAGCAGGCGGTGGCAGTGCGGCTGCGAAAGGGCGAGCCCGATTTGCGTCGCGAGATTTTCGCGGCGCTCGTCGGAAAGCGCGGCCTCGGCGAGCAGTCGCAGCACGCGGTCGAGGATTTCTCCCGCGGCGGCACGCGTGAATGTGGTCGCAAGAATCGCCGCGGGATTTTGCGGACGACCTTCGAGTTCGCCGCGCAGCAGGATACGGATGAACGACACCGCAAGCTGGTACGTCTTGCCCGATCCCGCGGAGGCGCGAATGACGGTGAGCGGCATCGTTAATCTTCCTCCTCTGCGGCGGGCAGCCCGTTCAATCCGCAGAGCGCGAGGAACGCCGGATCTTCATCTGGAGAAACTTCGCCCGTCTCGCGGCAACCCGCGCCGCTGCAAATCTCGGCCACGATCTGCTGCGCCTTTTGCCACGCGGCGGGAATTTTCTCCTCGGAAAAGGGCGCGCTGATGCCGGCGTCTTCGTCTTTCGGGGGTAGATTGAAATACACGAGTTCGCTGGCGTCCGCGGGAATCGGACCGCCGGGCAAATCGCCGAGCGCGGGGAGCAGCTTCACGTACAGCGGGAGCTGCAAATCTTTCCACTCGCCGCTGCGCGCGGCGAAGTGCGCCTTGTCCGGGGTCACGGCTTGCGACGACGTCTTGTAGTCAATGACGCGCCATTTCCCATCGCGATGCCGATCAATGCGATCGATGCGGCCCTTCAGTTTCACGTCGTCCGGCCCGCCGGGGATGGGGAAGGGGACGACGAGCGAGCGATTTTTTTCCACATGCGCGATCTCCCAGCCCTCCGCAAAAAGCGCGGACTGATGCCGCGCGAAAACCCGCAGCCGCGCCTCGAGCGCGTGCGACTGCGCGCGCACGGGCGGGAGCGCGTGCGGGCCGAATTCGCGGCGCAGGTAGCCGTCGAGGATTGCTTTCAACTCTGCCTCTATTTTGACCGCGTCGCGCTCGCCCGCGCCGGCAAGGTGGCGCTCGGCAAATTCCTGCAGGACGGCGTGCAGCGCCGTGCCGAACATGCGCGGATCGAGTTCGTCGGCCGAGTCGTCCTGCGTTTCGAGGCGGAGGATATTTTGGAAATAAAAAAGCCGCGGCGAACGGAGGTAGCTGCGAAAGCTGGTGACGGGGAAAATTCGGAACGCGCGCATTTTTTCCGGATCGGGATCCGGAGGGACGAGGCCGGCGGCGGCGTGAACCGGCGCGGGGTCGGCGCGCGGCTCGGTGGTGAGCGAGAGGAGGCGGCGCGCGAGGGCATTTCCATCGTGTGCGCCGAGCAGCAGACGGCTCGGGCGCGCGGGCAGTCCGTCCGCGGTGCGGCGCGGCGCAAGCAGCGCGATGCGGCCGTTTTCGCGGCGGCTCATCCACACGGTGTGCAGCGTGTATTGGTCGCGCGCGAAGCGGCTCGCGCGGCACGGCAGCCCGAGCCGCTCGCGCAGGGCATCGAGCAGCAGCGGCTCGGCGGGGGAGCCCTCGGGCAGCGCGCCCTCGACGACGGAAGTGCCGATGTGCGCGGGCGCGTCGTGCGCGGCGGCTT
>JBBQJR010000358.1:0-3267 GCA_038326125.1 Chthoniobacterales bacterium | reverse complement strand
GGGAGACACGGACGGGCGGTGCTTTTGCTGAAATTCGGGCGCGACTCACGCGGCGCGACACGATAAATTCGCGGCATGAAAAGCAGGCTCCGCGTCGGCATCATCGGCTCCACGAAACGCGGCGGCTACGGGCACGGCATGGACACGGCGTTTGCTGACAGTGATCTGTTTGAGGTCGTTGCAATCGCGGATGACGACGCGGCGGGACTCGCAGCGACGGGCAAACGGATCGCCGGCGCGCGGCTCTACGCGGACTGGCGCGAGATGCTGGCGAAGGAGAAGCCGGACATCGCGGGCATCGGCCCGCGCTGGCTCACGGATCGCGTGGCGATGGTGACGGCGGCCGCGGCGGCGGGCTGCCACATTTTCCTCGAGAAACCGCTCGCCGCCACGCTGCGCGAGGCGGATGCGATGCGCGCGGCGTGCGCGCGCGCGAAGGTGAAGTGCGCGCTCGCGCATCAGCTTCGCGCCCTGCCCACGGTGCGGCAGATTTTCGGCGACATCCGCGCGGGGAAATTTGGCAAGGTGCTGCGGATGCACGGCCAACCGAGCGACGATGCGCGCGGCGGCGGCGAGGAATTGATCGTCCACGGCACGCATTTTTTCGATCTCATGATCGCGCTCGCCGGCGCGCCGCGCTGGGTGAGCGCGCATCTCGGCACCGGCGAGCGCGACGCGACGCTGGCCGACAAGCATGAGGGCCGCGAGCCCGTCGGCCCCATCGCGGGCGACTCGGCCGCGGTGCTGATCGGCTTCGATCACGGCGTGCGCGGCTTCTGGAATTCGACCGCGAACTTGAACGCGCACGGCACGATTTACGGACTCACGATCCAGTGCGAGCAGGCGACGATCTGCGTGCGGACGCGCGGCGAAGTTTTCGTGTATCCGAGTCCCGCGCTCGAGCCGGAGAACTCGGAACGCGCGTGGGAAAAGGTGTGGGTCGAGTCGTGGCACTTCACGCCGGACCATCGGCCCGCGCCGCTGAATGACTGGCTCCTGCGCGCCAACCACACGCTCACCCGCGAACTCGCCGCGGCCATTGAGCACGGCACCGAGCCGCCCGCGAGCCTGCGCGATGCGGTGCTCGTCACGGAGATCATTCAGGGCGTGTACGCATCGCATTTCGCGGGAGGCAAAAGGCACGCCATCCCGCTGGCCGAGCGTCGGCATCCGCTGGAGGCGGCGTAGTCTGTTTCACAAATGAGCAGTCGCGCGCAGAACGAACAAAAGTTTGGAAGCTGGGAGGATTTGCCGGACGGTGGCCGCCGATATCGCCGCAGTGTGACGGGTCGCACTGGCTGGAGTGCGTGCTATTTCAAGGACGTGGACGCGGCGGAGGCGACGCTGCGATTCTGGCAGGAGATTTGCGACGACGCGGGCCGAGTCGCGGAAATCCACGAGAAATATCCGGTGGATAAGGGCCACCGCAAAGTGTAAAAGCCAACCCATGCCGATCAGCAAACAGACCGTCGCTGCAAAACTCGCGGGCTATTTGCATCACGAACTGACGCTCGTGCAACTGGTGGACTGGGCGGAGAACGCGCTCATGGATGGCGAGGTGGCAGCACGCGACGCGGAGACCATCGCCGCGGTTCTCGCGCGGCTGGGCGTGGCGGATGTGCGCGCCTTCGGCCTGGCTTGGGAGGATTGTGAAGACTTGCTCCACCGGCTCGGATTCACGTCGCGGGTGGAAGTGGTGGCGGCGTAAAGCGCCGAGTTCAGCGCTCCATTTCCCGCGTCCAGCGGCAGAAGCTTCCGCTCGGGACGGGGAGCGTTTCGGCCGCGCCGCGCAGGAGCATTTCGCCGTGCTCGATGGTGCCATTTTTTCCGAACGCCTGCAGCAGCAGGTGGTGCAGCGAGATGGGCGTGAGTTCGGGCGTGTGGCAGGAGATGAGGACGCCGAGCGGCGTCTCGGAATGCAGGCGGGCGAGGAGCGCAAGGAGATTTGGCAGGTCGCTTTCGATTTTGAAAATCTCGCCTTTCGCGCCGCGGCCGTAGCTCGGCGGGTCGAGGATTAGGAGGTCGTAGCGCTGGCCGCGGCGGAGTTCGCGCTCGAGGAATTTCGTCACGTCATCCACGATCCAGCGCACGGGTTTTTCGGCGAGCGCGTTGAGCGTGGCGTTTTTGCGCGCCCATTCCACCATGCCCTTCGACGCATCCACATGGCAGACTTCCGCGCCCGCGCGCGCGGCGGCGAGCGTGCTGCCGCCGGAGTAGGCGAAGAGATTCAGCACGCGTGCGGCGCGGTCGTGGCGGGTGCGGAATGCGACACAATCCTGCGCGATGCGCTGCCATTGTTCGCGCTGCTCGGGGAAAATCCCGAGGTGTCCGAAGTCCGTCGAGCTGAGCTGGAATGCGATGCCGTCCACTGCGATCATCCACGTCGCCGGGAGCTGCTCGCGACCCTGCCATTTGTTGCCGCCGTCGCGTGAAAAAGTCGCGGTGGCCGTGCACCACGCGGCGGGGTTTGCCGGCTGCCAGACGGCTTGCGCGCACGGCCGCACGAGCACGATGCGACCAAAGCGTTCGAGCTTTTGAAAACCGCCGCTGTCGAGCAATTCGTAATCCGAGTCGGGCTGTGCGATGCGCGTTGATGCCGTGCGTGGCGACGAGGATCAAGCCCGCGCGGAACCGGCATCCGCCATTTTCGAGCGTGAAAAAAGTGTCGCCGCATTTGAAGTTTCGAGTTTCGAGTTCAGCCCGACGTGGGCGCGTTGCGAAAATCGGGCGGGGTTCAGAGCTCGGTCCGAGAGTGTGCCGATGCGCGTTTGAAACCGCAACTGAACGCAAACGAACGCGGATTTTTTGCCGACATCCGCGGTAAAAAAATTCCTTTCGCCGATCTTCGGCACCTACGCTCAGAATGGAGCAGGCGCTGCACGGTTCCTGGAGGCGAAACCTCGAAACTCGAAACTTCGGATCGTCGCTGCCGCGCAGACGCGCAGTCTGTCGCAATTTGCGCAGCACTGCCAGGAATGCACATTTCTAGCCACCACCCAATTGTAAAAAAAATGCGCTCGGGAAGTTTTTTCCTCTGTAGAATGCGCATCGGAAGAGGCCTGGCACAGCCGTTGCTAAGGGGGCGCTGCCAGCCGGGCGACCGAGCTTTCGCATCAGCGCCCGACCTGTGAGCGCTTTTCGACAGCGAGGGAGACAGCGGAACAACCAACAACCAAACCACATCCCACAACACGAATGAAATTCACCAAGATCATCTCCAGTCTCGCCGTCGCGGCCGTCGTCGCGCTCGGCTCGCTCGGAGCACCC
>JBBQJR010000357.1:0-3270 GCA_038326125.1 Chthoniobacterales bacterium | reverse complement strand
GGGCTTCGCGGGCTGGATCATTTCAATGAAGTGAGCCGACGGCGTGGGCTTTATTCCCCTGGTGGAAGCACCTCTTGGAATAAACATCTGAAGTGCGGCTCTGCGTTATTGGAAACTGACTTTTCGCATCCGGATAAACTGGAACCGCGTCGGGTCACACTCCACCAAACAAACAAAAACCATGAAACGCTACCACAATACCAAAGCACTCCTCGCAGGCGCGGCTCTCGCCGGGCTCATCGGCGGAGGTTCCCTCGCGAAAGCGGCGAACATCACCAAAATCGGCAAGACCAACGCCTCCGCCGGCGTCCTCGCCGATGAGAAAAAAGGCGACACCCACGACTGCAAAGGCAAGAACTCGTGCAAGGGCAAGGGCGGTTGCAAGACTGGCGACAACGGCTGCGCCGGCAAAAACTCCTGCAAAGGCAAGGGCGGCTGCGGCGTGAAGGACGGCAAGCCGACTCACGAAGATAAGAAGTAATTCTCCGTGCCCGCAGCGGGGCTCGGGCTGCTTTGCGGTCCGAGCCCCGGCTGTCCGCGAAAGGCGAAGTCCACCATTCGCAACGTTTCTCTTCCCGAATCCAAAGTTTTCTTTTCACCCCTCATGAACGACCTCCCTCACACTCCCGACCGCTTGTCCCACTTCGGGCATTACTACACCCGCTACGCCCTCGCCGCCATTTTGCTGTGGATCGGCGCGCTGAAATTCACCGCCTACGAGGCGAAAAACATCGAGGGACTCCTGGCCAACAGCCCGCTTTTTGCATGGGCGCTGAACGCCTTCGGGTTGCGGATGCTTTCCAATCTCATCGGCGTGGCGGAAATCGTGATCGGCCTGCTGCTCGCGTCGCGAAAATTTTCCCCGAAGGCCTCCGCGCTGGGCGCGCTGGGCGCGATCGGGATGTTCCTTTCCACGCTGACGTTTCTGGTCACCACACCCGGCGTGTGGGAGCCGGGCTACGGCTTCCCGTTTCCGAGCGGGATGCCCGGGCAATTCATCGCGAAGGACCTGGTCCTCCTCGGCGTGGCGATCTGGCTCGGTGCGGAATCGCTGCGCGCCGCGCGAGCGCACACCGCGGTCCGCGAATCTTTGTAGCGGCAGTTACAGCCACGGCCCAGTGGGCCGTCCCGCGTCGCCTGCTTGCCTGCCTTGAAACGTCCCGCGGGGACGTAGCTGCAATGTTGCCATGACCGACGCTGTCATCATCGGCTCCGGGCCGAATGGCCTCGCGGCGGCGATCACGATCGCCCGCGCGGGCCGCCGCGTGCGCCTCGTCGAAGCGCAACTCACGCTCGGCGGCGGTACACGCTCGGCGGAACTGACCTTGCCCGGCTTTGTTCACGACCGCTGCTCGGCGATTCATCCGCTCGCGGTGGCGTCACCGTTTTTTCGCGGGTTGTCCTTGGAAAAGCACGGGCTGCAGTGGATTCAGCCGCCGCTCGCGCTCGCGCATCCGCTGGATGATGGCACGGCGGCGGTGCTCAGCCGGACGTTCGAGGAAACGTGCGCGTCGCTCGGCGGAGACGGGCGCGTCTGGCATCGGCTGATGTCTCCGCTGGTGCGCCATTGGGAAAACCTCGCGCAGGAATTTCTCCAGCCCATCCTGCATGTTCCGCGGCATTGGATGGTCGTCCCGTTCGGGATGCTCGCCTTGCAATCTGCGGCGGGACTTGCGCGCCGTTCCTTTCGCGGTGACGCGGCGCGCGCGCTCTTCGCCGGCCTCGCGGCGCACTCGTTTCTCCCGCTGGAAGCGACGGGCTCCGCGAGCTTCGGCCTCGTGCTCGCGATGATGGGGCACGCGGTCGGCTGGCCGTTTCCGCGCGGCGGTTCGCAACGGATCGCCGATGCGCTCGCCGCACACTTGAGAGAACTCGGCGGCGGGATCGAAACGCATCGTCCGGTTTCCGATCTGCGAGAATTCGGGGACGCCCGCGCGATCCTCCTCGACCTCACCTGCTGGCAGGCCGCGCGCGTGGCTGGGGATCGTCTGCCCGCGGGCTTTCGCAGACGGCTGGAGCGATTCCCGCACGCGCCATCCGTATTCAAAATCGATTACGCACTCGATGCGCCGATCCCGTGGAAAGCCGATGCCTGCTCGCGTGCAGGCACCGTGCATCTCGGCGGCACGCTCGCGGAAATCGCGGACGGCGAACGCGCCGTCGCACGCGGCCGACTGCCCGAGCGGCCGTTCGTTTTGCTCGCGCAGCAGAGTCTCTTCGATCCGACACGCGCCCCCGCGGGCCAGCACACCGCATGGGCCTACTGCCACATCCCGCGCGGCTGCACGGCCGATTGCACCACGCTCATCGAGCGGCAGATTGAGCGCTTCGCGCCGGGCTTTCGCGAGCGCGTGCTGGCGCGGCACGTCAGCAATCCCGCGGCGCTCGAAGCGGTCAATGCCAACCTCGACGGCGGCGACATCAGCGGCGGCGCAAACGATCTCTGGCATCTCCTCGCGCGCCCGACGCTCAGCTTCACGCCGTATCGGATGCCCTCCCGCGGCCTGTATCTCTGCTCATCCTCCACCCCGCCCGGCGGCGGTGTCCACGGCATGTGCGGCCACCACGCCGCACGCGCTGCGCTCGCGCGCGAATTGCGGTGAAGATTCAGCGCACTTCCACCTCGATCGGCAGGCAGTGGCTGATCATGTAGCTGCCGCGATCCGCGTCGCGTTTGTAAGGCTGCTCGCGGCCGCGCGCGTCGGTGGCCCGCACCATGAGCGTCTGTTTGCCCGGCTTCGCGGGCGTTTGCCACGAATATTCCCAGAGCTGCCACGCGTTTTTCACGGGCTCACCGAGCATTTTTGCGGACTTCCAAGTCGCGCCCCAGTCGTCGCTGATTTCCACTTTTGCGATCTCGGAATCCGCCGTCCACGCCGCGCCATGCACGCGCACCTTTTCGCCTTTCGGCACGACTTCGCCGATCTCCGGCTGCGCGATTTCCGCCTTCACCGAAAGTTCGCTGAGCGGCACCTGCACCGGCGGCTGGCCTTTCGGCCGCTCCCAGATCGAATATTGCACCGTCTGGAAAAAACCGCGGAATGGCTCGGCGGACACGATCACGCGCGCGAGCCACTTCACCGACGCCATGCCATACCATCCCGGCACAATCGCGCGCACGGGAGCGCCGTGCGCCTCGGGCAGCGGCTCGCCATTCATCTCGAACGCGAGCAGCACGTCGCCGCGCGCCTTCGCCAGCGGCAGGCTGCGCGCGTAGTGGATTTTGCCCGCGGGCCGGGGCGGCTCGTCAATCTCGCCCTCGTCGGTGCC
>JBBQJR010000356.1:0-3316 GCA_038326125.1 Chthoniobacterales bacterium | reverse complement strand
AGTGCTGAACATTCCGTCGTCGGCAATTCCCGATGAGTTCAAAAACAAGACGCCGAAGAACACGAAGAAAAATGCCGCGGGCGAAGTGGTGCCCGACTCGAACGAGGGCAAGCCTTTCGTGAGGCTCACGGCGATGGATGTGGCGCCGAACGGCGACCTTTTCGTCACCGACGGCTACGCGAGCAGCTACGTGCATCGGTTCGACAAGACGGGGAAATACCTGAAGAGCTTTGGCGGAAAGAAGGAGCCGTACAACTTCAGCACGCTGCACAAGATCGCGGTGGATACGCGCTTTTCCCCGCCGCGCATCATCGGCTGCGACCGGGAAAATAAGCGCGTCGTCCACATGTCGCTCGACGGGGATTTCCTCGGCGACGTCGCGACGGACTTGCTGAATCCCGCGGCCGTGGCCGTGCAGGGCGACCTCGCGGTCATCGGCGAAATCAAGGGCCGCGTGACGATGCTCGACAAGGAGGGGAAAGTCGTCGCGCAGTTTGGCGCGAACGATCACGCGGATGAAACCGGCACAAATAAAACCGAGCCGGACAAATGGCGGACGGGTGTGGTGACCGCGCCGCACGGTGTGGCCTTTGACGCGCACGGCAATGTATTCGTGTCCGAGTACAACATTTACGGCCGCGTGCATCGCTTCAACCGCGAGTAGCGGATCGAGGGCGACCGCAGGTTGTTGAGTTTCCGCATCGTGTGCGCGGGCGCGCCGTCGCTCGGGCCTGCCGTCGCGCACAGGCAGCGGAAAATAAAAGCGGAATGGTCCTTCCGGGTCGTCTTCGCGCACTCATTCTCCCCGAACAAAATGAATCCTTTGCCCGTTCACTCCCGCCGTGAAGTTTTGAAAACCGCCGGTCTCGCGCTGCTGGCGGGTGCCGTCTCCGCCGCTCCAGCGCAGCGCAAGCGTGTCATCGTCGCGGGCGGCGGCATCGGCGGGCTGTGCTGCGCGTTCGAACTCATGGAGCGCGGGCACGAGGTGACGGTGCTCGAGGCTTCGCGCCGCACGGGCGGGCATGTGAAGACGATCCGCGATCCGCTGCCGGACGGACTTTACGCCGATGTGGGCGCGGAGCATTTCACGAGGCCCGGCTACGTGGAGTACTGGAAATACGTGCGCAAATTTGATCTCCCGCATCTCGCATGGAACCGGCGGCAGGACATGTATCGGAAGATTCACGGCCAGTGGTGGACCGAGGCGCAGCTCCGCGATCCCGCGGTGCTCAGGACGGAGTTCAAATTCAACGAGCGCGAAGCCGCGTTCCTCGCCGCGCACCACTGGCCCGATCTGGCGTCGCTCTATTTCGATCCGCACCTCGCGAAGTTCACGGACGAATTCCAGCCCTTCGGCGTCGGCTGCGATCACCTTGATGCCGTCACGCTCGGCGATTTCCTCGCGCAGGAAGGCGCGTCGGATGCCGCCATCAGTGTCATCGGCGGACGCCGCACCACGCCGAAAGCTCCCGCGACGCGCAACGATGTCTCCGCGCTCTTCCGGCTGTGGCAGGCGGCGATTGGAAAATTGCGCGGCATCCCGACGACGATGCGCGACGTGTTTCATCTCAAGGGCGGCAACCAGCTTTTGCCCGACACCTTCGCCGCGAAGCTCGGCGAGCGCCTGCGGAAAAATTGCCCCGTCACCGAGATCGAGCACACGGATGCGGGCGTGACGGTCACTTTCACCGAGGGCGGAAAACCGCAGCAGCTCAGCGCGGACTATCTCGTCGTGTGCATGTCGCCGACGCTTTTTTCCGCGGTGAAAGTCACGCCAAAGCTGCCGCCGGAAAAAGTGTTTGCGATCAGCAATGTGGTCATCGGCATGCAGTCGCGCGTGCTGCTGCAGACGCGCACGACCTTTTGGAAAGGCGACGTGCCGAGCATCAATCTCGAGACGGCGGACTCGCACATGTACCTCGTGTACGAGACCGCTGCCGACGTGCCCGGCGAGCGGCGCGTGCTCATGGGCAGCGGCCAGCCCGCGCAGAGCGAGGAGGAGGCGCTCGCGGCGTTTCGCAAATTCTATCCGGGCAAAAATGCCGACACGATCGAGCGCTGCATCGTGCACCAGTGGTGGAAGGAGGAACCGACGTGCTTCGGCTGCGAGCGGCAGTCCTTCGCGCTCGGCGAACTGCACCAATTCTGGCCGCACCTCGGCGCGCCGGTCGGCCGCATTCATTTTGCCGGCGCGGCGTACGACAACATGGCGCACGGCCAGGACGCCGCGACGCGCACGGCGAATCGCGTCGCCGAGGCGATCCACGCCGCGTGAGGCGGCTTCGTGCGGCGGTGTGGAAAAAAACTCGCGCGTGACTCGCGCGCGCAGCTATGGCTCGGCCATGAAAATGCCGGTCATCCTATCGTGCTGCACGCTGCTCGCCGGCTGCTCGAAGCGCGCCGAGACCGAGCCGGAGCTGGGCCGCGAAAAAACGGCGGATGGAAATATTTCCGCCACCGCGACGCCGCCCGTTCCGCCAGCGCCGCCAATCATTCCCAAAGCCGAGATGCACAGCGCGGAGTGGTATGAGGAAGCCGCCGCGCGGGGAGAAGCCGCGGCGCAGGCGAAGCTCGGTGCGATGTACGCCGAGGGAAGCGGCGGAGTTCCAAAGGACGAAGCGAAGGCCGCCGAGTGGCTGCGCAAAGCCGTCGCGCAGCATGACGACGCGGCGATGGCCCGGCTCGCGGAACTTTTCGCCGAAGGCAAATTCACTCCGCAGGATCCGGTGGAAGCGCTGACGCTCCTCGAAAAATCCGCCGCCGGCGGCAACGCGTCATCGCAGGCCAAGCTCGGCGTGCTTTACGCCGACGGCGTCGCCGTTCCGCGGGACGAGGCGAAGGCGGCGGACCTGATCGGCAAAGCCGCCGCGCAGGGAGATGCCGTCGCGCAGTTCAATCTCGGCGTGATGCTCGCGCTCGGCCGCGGTGGGGTGAAGGATGAAGCGAAAGCCGTCGAGTGGTACACGAAATCCGCCGCGCAAGGGTACGCGCCCGCCGAGGCAAATCTCGGCGGCATGTACGCCGACGGACTCGGCATCGCGCGCGACGAGGCGAAGGCGGTCGGGTGGTTTCAGATGGCGGCGGCGCAGGGCCACGCCGTCGCGCAGTTCAATCTCGCGATCCGCTACGCGGGCGGACTCGGCACCGCCAAGGACGACGCGAAGGCCGCGGAGTGGCTGCAAAAATCAGCCTTCCAGGGCTACCCCGCCGCGCAGTTCAATCTCGGCGTGATGTACGCGAACGGCATCGGCGGCCCGAAGGACCCGGTGCGCGCCTTCGTCTGGTACACGCTCGCCGCGCGGCAAAACGATCGCGA
>JBBQJR010000355.1:0-3325 GCA_038326125.1 Chthoniobacterales bacterium | reverse complement strand
GGCCTGCTCGGCCTCGGCCTCATCACGCTCGTGATGCTCTTCTACTATCGCCTCTCCGGCCTGTTCGGAAACATCGGCCTCATCCTCACCATCATCATCATGTTTGGCAGCATGGCGATGCTCCACGCCGTGCTCACGCTGCCGGGCATCGCGGGCATCATCCTCACGCTCGGCATGGCGGTGGATGCGCATGTGCTCGTCTTTGAGCGGCTGCGCGAGGAAATGCGCGCGGGCAAGTCCTTCAAGGTCGCGGTGGACCACGCGTTCGACCGCGCCTTCACCGCCATCTTCGACGCGAATGTGACCACGCTGATTTCCGCGTTCATCCTCTTCCTCCTCGCGAGCGGCCCGGTGAAAGGCTTCGCCGTGGCGCTCACCATCGGCGTCATCGCCTCGCTCTTCTCCGCACTCATCGTCAGCCGCACGCTCTACTCTTGGGCGATTGAAAAATTCGGCCTCCACCGGGTCAAAATGATGGCCATCGTGCAGGGCACGAAGATCAATTTCCTCGGCTACCGCAAACGCGCCATCAGCCTCTCGCTCGCGATCATCGTCGGCTCGATGGCCTACTTCGCCTACCGCGGCGACCGGAACTACGGCATTGATTTCAAAGGCGGCGATCTAATCGTTATGGAAGTGCAGGCTGGCGGCACGAAGCCCAGTGACGGCGAAGTGCGCGACGTCTGTGAAAAACCTCAACCTCAAGGAGGCCTCGGCCTCAAGGAAGTCGTCGTGCAGAGCGAAAAGGGAGCGACCGGTCTCGACTACGTCTCGGTGCGAAGCGAGAAGGAAACCGGCCTCAAGGTGAAAGCCGCGCTGCTCCAAAAATTTCCCGACGCGAAATTCAAGGTCAGCCAGGAGGAAACCGTCGGCTCCCTCGTCGGCAGCGAACTCAAGAAGAGCAGCGCGCTCGCGCTCGGCCTCGGCATGCTGGGCATCTTCCTCTATGTCACTCTGCGGTTCGAGTTCAGCTTCGCCGTCGGCGCCATCGTCGCGCTGCTGCACGATGTCATGATCACCGTCGGCGCGTTTGCGCTTTTCCAACGCGAACTCTCGCTCGTCACCGTCGGCGCGATCCTCACCATCGGCGGCTACTCGATCAACGACACCATCGTCGTCTTCGACCGCATCCGCGAAACCGTGAAAAGCGGACGCCCGGGGAGCCTTTACGAAATCATGAACATGAGCGTGAACGAAATGCTGGGCCGCACGTTTCTGACGAGTGCCTCCACCCTCATTCCCACAATCGGACTCTTCATCTTCGGCGGTCCCGTGCTGCGGGACTTCGCCTTCGCGATTCTGGTCGGCGTGATCACCGGCACGTATTCGTCCGTCTTCATCGCCGCGCCCATCGTGCTCTGGTGGAGCAAGCGCGGCGGCCGCGATCTCCGCAGCGAACTGAAGCGCGGCGGCCAGCCCGTCATCCCCGCGTAAGTTTTTCGCGCGCTCCGTCGCCCCAGAGCAAAGTCGGGCGCTTTCGAAAATAGCCCGGCACTTCAGTGCGGGGGCTCCCGGAAGAAAACCGGAAAAGTCCCGCAGGGACGAAAGAACCTGCGCGCGACAAGGCCGTTCTGTCATCCCTGCGGGACTGGCTTCCCCCGTTATTTTTCCCAGCACTGAATTGCTGGGCTATTTTCAATTCGGCGCAGACCTTTTACACTGTCTCTCAGTGCGGCGGATCCTCCCGATTGTGCTCGGAAAGTTTCGGGAATTTGCGGTGCAGATATTTTTCCAGCGGGCTGCCGAGGATTAAAATCACCAGCGTGAGCGCGACGCCGAGCAGCGCCACTTTCCACATGCCCGCGCCGCACAACACGCCGAGCGTCGCCGTCAGCCAGATCGTCGCCGCCGTCGTGATGCCGTGGACCTGCGTGCCGCTCGTGTCGCGCAAAATCACGCCCGCGCCGAGGAAACCGATGCCCGTGATGATACCCTGCACTGCGCGGCTGATTACGTTCGCCTGCAAAGCCACGTCCGCACCCGCGCCGATGCCGAGACCCGCGAGAATCAGCAGCGCCGACCCGAGCGAGACGAGCGCATTCGTGCGCAGCCCCGCGGGTTTGCCGCGCAGCTCACGGTTCAGCCCGAGCACCGCGCCCGCGAGCGTCGCGCTGCCCAGACGGATCGCGATTTCCTGCCAGCCGAGTGTGTGGATGATGTCCATGTGCGCGGGATTCCGAGTCAGACACCCGCGCGGTCGAGCAGGCTTGCGAGCACCTTCGTCGCCTCGAAATGTTCGGCGGCAATTTCAAACGCGGCCCGGCTGTGCGCCTTGTAGTCCGCGTTAATTGCGCGGACGTGCTCGGTGATTTCCTCCACGGTACGGAATGCGAGCAGCCCTTTTTTTTCGCCGAAAAATTTCGTGAAGCCCGTCTCCTGCGTGATCGCCGGCCGCCCGCTCGCGAGGTAGCACGCGGTGCGATCACTGAACCAGCCCGTGCGCAGCCGCACGTATTGATCCTTCGCCACGGTGAACTCGCCCTTCGAGCGCCGGATGTAGCCGAGGTATTTGTCCCAGTGGATGCTGACCTCATCCGGCGGCACGAGCTGCCAGTTGTTTTTCAGGAAAAGCGCACGCGTCTTCGCGTCGCCGATGTTCGTCGTCATCTCGAAGGTCTCGCCCGCGCGCTGCGGGCTCTCGACGAATTTCAGAAACTCCAGCGACTTGCTCCACAGCAGTTTTTTCTTCCGCCAAGTCACGTCCTTGCGCCCGCTCGTATTCCAGTTCGCGATCGTCGTGAAGGTCGCTTTCGTCGGCGGAGCCCCGCGCGTTTTCCAAAAATCCGTGACCACCGGCTGACGCGTCGGCAGCCAGCGAAAGCCGTGCAGCGGCACGGGGAAATCCTTCGTCCCGATGAGTTCGCCGAACGTGAACAGCACGCGGTGGCGGTTCAAATAATCGCGCGTCTTCTGCTCGCCGAGGTCCACGCGGATTTGCTCCACGCCCGGATCGCTCTCGACGTAGAGCACGTTCTGCGAGGCGAGCAGATCCTCGTTGAATTCCTGCGCGCCGCAGACGTTCAGGATCGCATCGGCGGTGCGGTAAAGTTCGCGCAGTTTTTTCAGCGGCATCCCCGCGGTCGGATTGCCGGGGATGAAACGCGCGCAATAGCTCCAGCGCCGCTCGAAGCCAAACTGCCGCGCGAGCCGGTCGAGCACCGCGGCGGCGTACGCGTAGTTTTCGTTCTCCTCGTACGTCACCGGATTGTACGGATACCGCGCCGAATCCTCGACGTAGTACACCTCATGCCCGAGGCGCTGCAGCCCGACGATGTAGTGAATGTGCTGCCAGACGACGCCCGCGATCGGACAGCCGCCCATGAAG
>JBBQJR010000354.1:0-3340 GCA_038326125.1 Chthoniobacterales bacterium | reverse complement strand
GGATGCGGGCCTCCTGCCCTCGGCCATCACGCTTCCACTGCTGGCGGCGTGAAATATCGCTAGGGCGTTTTAAGAAATGTCGTGGTCGCGCGCGGAACGCAGGCATCCCTGCCTGTGCAGCCTGCGGGCTTCCAGCCGTCTTGGGGCCCGGCAGGGTGGAAGCCCGCCGTCCGCACAGGCTGGAAGCCTGTGTTCCGTCCGCTCCGCACGGCTACGACATTTCTAAATCCGCTCTAGCTGCGCGTGCCATCGTAGGCGTGGACGGAAGCCCACGTCGCGCTCTCCCGAGCGCGCCTACATTCCGCTCTGCACCCACGCGAGCGCTTCGTCGCGCGTGGTGAGCGTGCCTTCGAGCTGGCGCGTCGCGACGGCGTCGAGGATTTCCTTGAACTGCGGCCCCGGCTTCATCCCGAGCTTTTTCAAATCCTCGCCCGTGATCAGCGGCGGCGGGATGAGCGGCTCGGCGGCGAATTCCTCGCGCTTGCGCTGCACGAATTCGTAGTTGTCCACCATGCCGTGGCTGCTCACGCAATCCACGCGGTGCAGTTCCATTTCGTCGTCGAAGCCGGGGCGCGCCATGAAGCGCTTCAGCTTCGCCACGCGCATCCCCTGCACGTCCTTGACGACCATGTGATTCGCAACGGCCATCACCGTCGCCTCGATCTCCGCGCGACTGAAGCGCAGGCGCGACATGATCGCCTCGGTCATCTCCGCGCCGAGCTTGTCGTGGCCGTTAAAACGAATGCGCCCCGTTTCATCCACGGCGAAAGTGCCGGGCTTCCCGATGTCGTGGAAAAGCACGCTCAGCACGAGCGGCGCGCTCACCACTTCCGGCAGCAGGCCGAGCATCGCGCGCGTGTGGACGAAGACGTCGCCCTCCGGGTGAAATTGCGGCGGCTGCTCGCATCCGCGCAGCGCCGTGATTTCCGGGAGCACCGCCTGCATGAGCCCGCTTTCCACGAGCAGGTCGAAGCCACGCACGCGGTGGCGGTGGACGAAAATTTTCACCAGCTCCTCGCGAATGCGCTCCGCGCTCACGTCATGAATTTCTGCCGCGTGCTCCCGCACCGCCGCCCACGTCGCGGGCTCGATTTCAAATCCGAGCACCGCCGTGAATCGCACCGCGCGCAGCAGCCGCAACCGGTCCTCGCGGAAGCGCGCCACCGGATCGCCGATCGCCCGCACGATGCGCGCGGCGATGTCCGCGCGGCCCTGCACGTAGTCGAGCACCTCGCCGCTGAGCGGATCGAGGAAGAGCCCGTTCATCGTGAAATCGCGCCGTTCCGCATCCATCTGCGGCGTGCTGAAAGTCACGCCTTCGGGCCGCCGTCCGTCCACATACGCGTGGTCGCTGCGGAAGGTCGCCACTTGGAAATCATGCCCGCCCTCATGCACCACGACGACCCCGAAGTGCGCCCCGACCGCATACGTGTGCGGGAAAAGCGGACGCACCTTTTCCGGCCGCGCGTCCGTCGCGATGTCGAAATCGTGCGGCACATGACCGAGCAACTGATCGCGCACGCAGCCCCCTGCGTAGAGCGCGGTGAAGCCCGCCGCACGCAGGCGGCGGACGATCGAGAGCGCGATATTTTCGAGAGCTTCGGACACGTTCCGAGGGAACTGGACGAACGCGCGCACCGCAACCGGGAAAGCACTCCGCTGGGCTATCGGCGTGGAGGCCGATGAATGGTCGCTGCCTGGTGGCCGGAGGAGTTCATGCGGGCGTCTTCCTGGCCGCCAGAATTTTTCCGCTGCCGGCGAGGTAGAGGACGAGCACCATGGCGGCGAAGGGGAGCAGGGCGAGCAGGTCGGGGGAGATTTGCGCGGGAGAAAGCTGCGCGTAGAAGGGGTTGCTCGCGGTGGCCCATTTTTCCAGCTTGTCGTAGAGGTCGCTGAAGACTCCGGCCATGAACGCGATGGCGATGCCGGCGATGGCTCCGCCGGCGATGTAGCCGGAGGCCATGAGCACGCCGGGGCTTTTGTCGCCTTCGGCGATGTGCTCCTCCTCGGTGAGGTGCGCCTGGCTCGGATCGCGGCGGCGCCTGCCATCCACGAGCCAGCGGACGGCGCCGCCGATGAAGACGGGCATCGAGGTCGCGAGCGGCAAATAAACGCCGACGGCGAAGGCGAGCGAAGGGATGCCGCACAGTTCGAGGACGAGGGCGATCATCACGCCGAAAAGCACGAGCGCCCACGGCAGCTTGTGGCCGAGGATGCCCTTGATGATGTAGGAGACGAGCGTGGCTTTCGGCGCGTCGAATTTCTTCACCTCGCTGCCGTCGGGACGCTTGGTGACGGTGCCGTTGATGCCGGGGTCCACGAGGTAAATCGCACGGCCGGTGTCATCCACGAGATACTGCCGCGACGTGCCCCCCGCTTCGTCGTCCTGATGCCAGACGAAGTAGCTTTTGCCATCCTGCCGGCCCTGCGGACCAGCGAGCGTGGCCTTCGCGCTGAGCTGGGAAACGTCGGTGCGAATCTCGGTCGTCACGGGGACATACACTTTGCCGACATCGTTCAGCTTCAGCAAAATCGGCCCGAGCACGAGCGCCGACGCGAGCGCGCCGATGAGGATGGCGATCTGCTGCGAGCGCGGCGTGGAGCCGATGAGGTGGCCCGTTTTCAAATCCTGCGAAGTCGTGCCGCCATTTGACGAGGCGATGCACACGATGCCGCCGACGGAGAGCGCGGTGATGTAAAACATGCGATCCGTCCAGCCGAGCGCGAGAAACGCGAGGCAGGTCAGCAGCAGCGTGGCGATGGTCATGCCGGAAATGGGATTCGAACTGGAGCCGATTTCGCCCGTGAGTCGCGACGACACGGTGACGAAAAGGAAGCCGCAAAAAATGATGAGGATCGCGCCTGCGAGATTCATGTGCAGACTCGGCGCGAAGAGGATCGCCGCGACGAGCGCGAGGATGCCGATGAAGACGAACTGCATCGGCAGATCGCGATCGGTGCGCGGCACGGCATCGCCGCCGGACTTTTTCCCGCCGAAGTCGCGCAGCCCGCCGCGGATGCCGTGCCAGATGAGCGGCAGCGAACGCAGCAGGCTGATGATGCCGCCTGCCGCGACCGCGCCCGCGCCGATGTAGAGCAGGTAGGCGCCGCGGATTTGGTTTGGCGTCATGTCGCGGATCAGCGCGGTGCCGGGTGCGAGCGGAGTGGCGAGGCCTTCGCCGAAAAATTGGATCAGCGGGATGAGCAGGAGATACGAAAGCACGCCGCCCGCCGCCATCACCGCAGCGATGCGCGGGCCGATGACGTAGCCGACGCCGAGCAGTTCCGGCGTGATTTCGCACGCGACGGAGCCGCCCTTGAGCGGGGCCTGGAAGATTTT
>JBBQJR010000353.1:0-3356 GCA_038326125.1 Chthoniobacterales bacterium | reverse complement strand
ATCGGCAAGCGCACGCCGTTCGATGACTACCGCGTGCAGTCGCGCGGAGGGAAGGGGATCATCACGATGAAGACCGGCGACAAGACCGGCTGCGTCGTCGGCGCGCTGACCGTGCGCGAAGCCGATGAACTGATGCTCATTACAAACAAGGGTCAGATGGTGCGCACGCGAGTGAAGGAAATCCGCGAGACTGGACGGAATACGATGGGCGTGAAACTCATGGACCTGAAGGGCGCGGAGAAGCTGCAAGGCATCGCGCCGGTCGTGGCGAATGAGGATGAGGATGAAATCGTGGAGGGTGCGGCGGAGTGAGCAGGATCGCAGGTAGGCTCGGGGTGCGCGGACGTGGGCTTCCGCCCACGCCTACTGATGCACGCCGCTCGTTCGCTCGCCCGCGCGAGGTTGAAAGCCAGTTATTTTCCGAGAAAGGCTGGTGTGCCGTCGCTACGGGAGGTGGAAGAATTTGTTCGCGGTCGCTTCGGTCGCGGCGGCGAGTTCTTCGAGGGGGATTCCGCGGAGCGCGGCGATGTGCTCGGCGATGGGGCGCGTGAAGGACGGCTCACATTTTTTTCCGCGATGCGGGACGGGCGCGAGGTAGGGGCAGTCGGTTTCGACCATGAAGGAATCGAGCGGCACGGCGGCGGCGCTTGCCTGCGCATCCGGCGCATTCTTGAAAGTGACGATGCCGGTGAAGCTCACGAGATGGCCGAGCGCAAAGACCTCGGCGGCGTGCGCCGGTGATTTTCCGAAGCAGTGGAAAACGGCGCGCACGCTGCCGGTATATTCGCGGAGAATGGCGAGGGTGTCGTCCCACGCGGCGCGCTCGTGGATGATGACCGGCAGCGAAAGCTCGACGGCGAGATCGAGTTGCGCGCGGAATGCCGCGGCCTGCGCGGCGCGTCCGGCGGTGTCGTCGTTTTTCAGCCGGAAATAGTCGAGGCCGGTCTCGCCGATGGCGACAACCCGTGGATGCAGCGCGATTTCGCGGAGCGCGGGGATGAAGTCGGGGCGCTCGTCGGGGACGTGGTTCGGATGCACCCCGGCGGCGGAAAAAATCTGTGCGTGATTTTGCGCGAGCGAGGCGGCGGCGCGGCTGCTGTCGAGGCCGGTGCCGATGGAGACCATGCGCGTGACGCCGGCGGCGGCAGCACGCGCGAGGATGGCGGGAAAATCCACTTGGAATTCCGGGTAGTCGAGGTGGGCGTGAGTGTCAGTGAGCACGCGTGTATTTGAAAAATCAGCGTGGGTGCTTTTCTCAAAAACGCCCTACCACTGGATGACGGAACTCGCCCATGTGAGCCCGCCGCCGAAGACGACAAGCAGCACGTAGTCGCCGACTTTCATGCGGCCGGTGCGGTTCGCTTCGTCGAGGGCGATGGCGACGGCGGCGGCGCTGGTGTTGCCGAAGCGATCGAGATTTACCATGAAACGATCGATCGGGAGTTCGAGGCGCTCGGCGACGGCGTTGATGATGCGGAGATTTGCCTGGTGCGGGATGACGCAGGTGAGATCGGCGGGTTCGAGGCCAGCGTCGTCGAGGACCTGGCGCGCGCTATCCACCATCGCATTCACGGCGTATTTAAAAGTCTCCGCGCCCTTCATGCGGATGGTCGCGAGATTTTGATCGGCGTTTTGCGACGTGATCGGAATCGCGCAGCCGCCACCGGGAACCTGGAGAAGTTCGGCGAGTTCGCCATTGCTGCCGAGGCGTGTGGCGATGACGCCGTGGCCGTGCGCGCGATGACGGAGGATCGCCGCGCCCGCGCCATCGCCGAAGAGCACGCACGTGTTGCGATCTTTCCAATCCACGATGCTCGAAAGTTTGTCCGCGCCGATGACGAGGATCGTGTTGAAGGTCTGGCTCGTGATGAACTGCTGCGCGATTTCGATGGCGTAGAGGAAGCCCGAGCACGCGGCGCTGATGTCGAAGCACGCCGCGCGTTTCGCGCCGATCTTCGTCTGCACGATGCACGCGGTGCTCGGCATGAACATGTCGGGTGTGATGCTCGCGACGATGATCAGATCGATCTCCTCGGCGCTGATGCCCGCATTTTCAATCGCGGCCTTCGCTGCGTTTGCGGCGAGGTCGCTGGTGAATTCGCCATCGGCGGCGATGCGGCGCTCACGGATGCCAGTGCGGCTGGTGATCCATTCGTCGGAAGTCTCCACCATTTTTTCCAACTCGGCGTTCGTGAGCGCCTTTTCGGGAAGGTAGCTGCCGGTGCCGATGATGGAGACCGTGCGCCTAGGCAGGTGTGTGCGCGTGCGTGGGTGCAGTGGTGGAGTCATGGTGAATTTTGACGGCCGCGACAATGTGGGGGTTCACGTCGTGCCGGATGCTTTCGCAGGCCATGCGAATGGCGTTCAGGATTGCGATGGCGGAGGCGCCGCCGTGGGAAATGATGGTGATGCCGTTCAGCCCGAGCAGCGGCATGCCGCCGTACTCATCGGCGTTGGTTTTTTTGTGGACGCGCTTGAAGGCGGGCTTCGCGAGGAAGCCACCGATTTTTGTGCGGAAGCCGGCGCGGATTTCGGTCTTCACCATGTCGAAAATCGCGTGCGCGAGCGCCTCGCTCGACTTGAGGATGATGTTCCCGGTGAAGCCGTCGGTGACGACGACATCCGGCGGCTGATGCCAAATGTCGTGGCCTTCGACGTTGCCGCGAAAATTGATTTGCGCGCCGGCGCGGCGGATCAGCGCGTGCGCTTCCTTGCAAAGGGAGTTGCCTTTTTCGTCCTCGGTGCCGTTCGACATGAGGCCGACTTCGGGATTCTCGCGGCCGAGCACCTGGCGCGCAAACGCCGCGCCCATGATCGCATTTTGCACGAGGTGCGAAGGCTCGGCGTCGGGATTCGCGCCGGCATCAATGAGCACCCAGTGCTTGCCGAGCGAGGGCATGATGGACGCGATGGCCGGGCGATCCACGCCGGGCAGCGTGCGCAATTTGATCAGCGACGCGGTGACGGCCGCGCCGGTGTGCCCCGCGCTCACGACGGCCTGCGCCTGGCCGTCCTTCACGAGATCGACAGCGCGTGAGACGGAGCTGTCCTTCTTGCGCCGCACCGCATCGAGTCCGCTGTCGGCCATGTCCACGATCTGCGTGGTGTGGACGATCTCGATCCGCGAATCGGTGCAGGCGTGCTTTTTCAACTCCGCCTCGATGCGCGCCGTGTCGCCGGTGAGGAAAAGCCGCGTGATGTGCGGGAAGACGCGGAGCGCGAGCACCGCGCCGTGGACGATATTTTGCGGGGCGTGGTCGCCGCCCATGGCGTCGAGCGCAATTTTCATCGGGTCAGCATCGGGGTGCGATGCGAGAGGGCGGAGGCGCGACGAGCAAGGCAAAAAACGATTCAGC
>JBBQJR010000352.1:0-3359 GCA_038326125.1 Chthoniobacterales bacterium | reverse complement strand
ATGTCGTCCTGCGGCACGTAGCCGCACGCGGAGGAGCCGCGGCGCAGGAATTCGCCGAGCGGCTCGCCGCCGAGGCTCACGCGCCCGCCGCTCAGCGGCCGCACGCCGCTCAGCCCGTCGAGCAGCGTGGATTTCCCCGCGCCGCTCGTGCCGAGGATGCCCGTGAATTTCGCCCCTTCGACGCGCAGCGAAATGCCACGCAAAATCTCGCGCGCGCCCACGCGTTTGCAGACATTTTCGGCGACGAGCTCCGCGCCAGCCTCCTGCGCAAGAAATTCAAATTCGGTGCCGTTGAAACGCAGCCCGCACTCGCCGAGCCGCACGATGTCCCCGCACGCGAGCCCGTGCGTGAGGCAGAGCCGGCCGTTCACAAAAGTGCCCGTGCGGCTCCCCAAGTCCCGCACCTGCCAGCCAGAATCCATCCGCTCGATTTGCACATGCTTTCGCGAAACGGCGGCGTCCGTGAGCTGCACATCCGCATCGTGGCCACGGCCCACGATCATGCCATGCCGGAGCAATACCGGAGCCGTCATTTGCACTCCGCTGCGGACCATCGTTGAACCGTCTGGGGCCATGCCCTCTTTTCAACAGGCACCCGCCAACATTCAATCTCCATCGTGCGCTGTTGCAAACAGCGTCACCGCCCTCCTTGAAACGCACTCACGCCATGGGCGCGAAGGTTCGTGAAAAATCCCTTGGCGACTTTCGCGCCCTTGGCGTGAGCCTGCCGCGGCGAGCTTTTTCTCCAGGGCATGTTGGATGCCGCCGCGCTACTCCCACTCGATCGTGCCGGGCGGCTTCGAGGTGATGTCGTACACGCAGCGGTTGATGCCCTTCACCTCGTTCACGATGCGGCTGCTGATGCGCGCGAGGAGGTCGTAGGGCAGGCGGACCCAGTCGGCCGTCATGCCGTCCTGGCTCTCGACGACGCGGACGGCGCAGGTGTCCTCGTAGGTGCGCTCGTCGCCCATCACGCCGACGCTTTTCACCGGCAGCAGCACGGCGAAGGACTGCCACACTTTGTAGTACCAATCCGCGGACTTCATCTCGCTCACGACGATGGTGTCCGCCTCGCGCAGCACGCGCAGGCGCTCGGGCGTGATCGCGCCGAGGATGCGCACGGCGAGGCCGGGGCCGGGGAAGGGCTGGCGCTGGACGATTTCCTTCGGCAGGCCGAGTTGCGCGCCGACTTCGCGGACCTCGTCCTTGAAGAGTTCGCGTAGCGGCTCGAGCAGCTTGAGCTTCATCTTTTTCGGCAGGCCGCCGACGTTGTGATGGCTCTTGATCAGCGCGGCAGGATTGCCCGCGATGGCGACGCTCTCGATCACGTCGGGGTAAAGCGTGCCCTGCGCGAGCCACGCAAATTTAGGATTTGTGATTTGCCCCGCCTTCCCCCTCGGCAGTCTCGCTGCGCTCGGCTCTGATTTCTGATTTTTCCGGCCCTTGCCGGTGAGTTCCTTCACCGCGTCGTCGAAGACGTACACGAATTCATTGCCGATGACTTTCCGCTTCTTCTCCGGCTCGGTCACGCCTTTGAGCTTTCTCAAAAAGCGCGCGCTGGCTTCCACGTATTTGAGTTTGATTTTGAAATGCTCCCCGAAGATGCGCTGCACGGCCTCGGCTTCGTTGGCGCGGAGGAGGCCGTTGTTCACGAAGACGCAGGTGAGCTGATCGCCGATGGCCTTGTGCAAAAGTGCGGCGGCCACGCTCGAATCCACGCCGCCGCTGAGGCCGAGGATCACGTGGTCGCTGCCGACCTGTGTGCGGATCTTCGCGCACATTTCCTCAATGTACGATCCCATCGTCCAGTCCGGCGGCGCACCGCAAATTTCAAAAATGAAATTCTCGATCAGCTCCTTGCCGCGCGGCGTATGGACGACTTCCGGGTGAAATTGCAGCCCGTAAAAACGGCGCTTTGGATCCTCGATGGCGGCGTACTCGGAATTGTCCGTGCGGCCCACGGCGCGGAAGCCGCGCGGGATTTTCGTGAGCTTGTCGCCGTGCGAATTCCACACGTCCATCACCTTGCCGATGCCCTCGAACAGCGGGCATTTCCCATGGAGGGCGAGCTGCCCGTGGCCAAACTACCGCCGCCCGCCATGCTCCACTTTTCCTCCGAGAAAATGCGCCATGAGCTGCATGCCGTAGCAGATGCCGAGGACGGGCACGCCGAGGGAAAAAATCGCGCGGCTGGGATGCGGCGCGTTCTTGGCGTACACGGACGCCGGGCCACCGCTGAGAATGATGCCCTTCGGATTCAGCGCCGCGATTTCCTTCGCGGGCGTATCGTGCGGGAGGATTTGCGAATACACTTGGCACTCGCGGACGCGTCGCGCGATGACCTGTGTGTATTGCGAGCCGAAATCGAGGATGACGACGCGAGAATGTCCGGCCATGCGCGCTACCAGTTAGTTTTTTCGCGATCGGTCGCCGGGGGCACCGCCCGATCGTGCGTGTCGTCGCGGAACTGATCGTTGCCAAACTTGATCGCCGGGCGATCCGGTTCGCGCGGCACCTCGGATTCACAGCCGGTCATCGCGAGCACCGTCGCGCCCAGAAGCAGAAGGAAAATGGCTTTCATGAGCGCGGGAGGATGTGGCGCGCGGCGAAGCGTGTCGAGTGTGGCGTCACACTTCCACACCCGCGACGCGGATGGCGGCGAGAAGTTCACCGTGGCGTTCGTGATGATAGTGGTGCGTGTGAAAACCAAGCTCGCGCGCGGTGGCGATGTTCGCGGCGAGATCATCAATGAAAAACGTCGTGGCCGGATCGAGGCCGTGCGTGCGGGAGGCGATTTCATAGATCGTGCGGACGGGTTTCGAGACTTTCGCCTCGTGCGAATACGTCGCGCCGGTGAAGTGCGCGAAGACCGGGAAGTCGCGGAAAAGTCCCTCGACGTGCAGGCAGTTTGTGTTGCTGAGCAGGAAAAGCGGGAACCGCCCGTGCAGCGAGCGCACGAGCGCGGTCATCGGCGCATTTTCGGAAAAGATGCCCTGCCACGCCGCGACGAACTCAGCCTCGCTGCCACGGTAGCCGAGAATGCGGAAGGCCTCGTGGAGAAATTGTGCGCGCGTGATCTGGCCGTCTTCATACTCGAGCTTCACGGCATCCATTTTTTGCAGCGCTTCCGCTTCATCCGCCACATCGCTGAGCGCGGCGACGGCGCGCAGGGCGCGGGAAAAATCGAAATGGACGAGGACGTTTCCGATGTCGAAGAGGAAGGCGCGAATCATGGGGAGAAGGTGAGTTGAGGGTTGAGAGTTGAGAGAGGGCAGCGCGTGTTGGGTGTTAGGCGTTGGGAGTGCTTTGAGAAAAAACGAGTACGGAGTTCAGAAAGCGGTGGCTGGTGTCGCGCAAAG
>JBBQJR010000351.1:0-3364 GCA_038326125.1 Chthoniobacterales bacterium | reverse complement strand
GGTCGCCGAGCTTGTCCTCCTTTTTCTCATGCTTCACGCCGCGCCGCGCGAGCGTGTTCGCGAGATTGTACGCCGCACGGTTCTTCAATTCCGGCGACGCCGTCCCGAGCGCACGGCTGAAGGACTCCGCCGCGCGCGCGTAATCCCCGAGCTCGTACGCCGCCGCGCCCGCATCGAATTGCAATTCCGCGCCGTCGCGCTTTTTCAGTTCGCCGTCAAATGCGCCGAGCGATCCCGCATAGTCCTTCGTCTCGAATTTTTCGATCCCCGCGTGCCGCGCCTCCGCCCGCGCCGCGAGCAGCACGAGCGCAGCGGCAGCAATCGGCGCGACCCTCGTTGTCTTCGCCGTCCGCCGCCGCTCGCCGAGCAGCAGCGAGACGACGATCGTGCAGATGGCTCCGCCGAGCGGCCACTGATAGCGCTCGATCGGCACCCGGGAAAAGCGTGCGTCTGTCTCGTGTTCCTTCATTTTGCCGAGGCCGTCGCGGACGATTTGCTGCATCTCCGCCGGGCCATTTTGGAGGTGAAGGTAGAAGCCGCCGCCCGCCTCCGCAACTTCCCGCATCCGCGCCTCATCGAGTTTCGATTTCACGTACTGCCCGCTGTCATCCTTCAGAAATTCCGTGCCCCCACCGAAGAGCGCCGGCACCGGGATGAGCGAACCGTCCGCCGAACCGAGACCGACCGTGAAAATGTGAAAGCGATCCTTGCTCGCGCGTGCGGACGCCACGGCATCGGCCTCGAGCTCCTCGCCATCGGAAAAAATAATCAGTGCGCGATGCTCGCTCTCGCCTTTGCCGAAAGCCTCGTCCGCCGCTTTGATCGCGTCCGCGAGATTCGTCCCGCCGCGCGGGATGATATCGGTATCCAGCTCCTGCAGCGACTCGCGCACTGCGCCAAAATCCGAGGTGAGCGGCGCCTGCAAAAAGGACGAGCCGGCAAACGCGAGCAGCCCGACACGATCGCCTTCGATCTGATTCAGCAAATCTTCCGCCGCGAGTTTTGCGCGCGTGAGCCGGTTCGGCTGCAGGTCCGTCGCGAGCATGGATTTCGAAGTGTCGATCGCGATGATGACATCGCGCCCGCTCTGCCTTTTCTCCTCCCAAGTGAAACCCCACTGTGGTCGCGCGAGCGCCGTGATCGCGAGAGTGAGCCCGAGCAGCAGCAGCGCAAATCCCCAGCGCCGCCGCGCGAGGCTCACACTCCCCGCGAGCCGCGGCTGCAGCCGCGCCGCAATCAGTTTGTCGAGCGCGCGGCGGCGCATTTTCTCCGCATGAAAAATCAAACCCGCAAGGAAAGGGAGCGCCGCGAGCGCCCACAGCAAATGCGATTGCGCAAAATGGAAATCGCTCACGGCACCGTCCTCCAGAGTGTCTGCGAGAGCAGCGTGTGCAGCGCCGCGAGCGCCGTGCCGAGGCCGATGAACCACGGGAAAATATCCCGCCAGTCCGTCTTCCGTTTCGTCTTCACATCTGTTTTTTCGAGCTGGTCGATCTCGGAAAAAATCTTGCCCATCGCATTCGTGTCCATCGCGACAAAAAATTTTCCGCCGCCGATCTCCGCGACCTTGCGGAGCTGGCCCTCCTCCACCGTTACTTGGATGTCGCGGTACGTCTTGTTGCCGAAAAAATCGCGACCGGTGGGAAACGGAGCGATGCCGTTCGTGCCCGCGGCGATGGTGTAAATTTTGATACCGAGCGTCTTCGCCGCCTCTGCCGCCGTCGCCGGTGGGATGGTCGTGATGTTCTCGTCGCCGTCCGTCAGCAGGACGATGATTTTGCTCTTCGCCTGCCGGCCTTTCATCCGGTTTGCCGCACTCGCGAGCGCGGAGCCGATGGATGTGCCGTCTTCGACGAGGCCGATGCGCAGGCGCTCGAGATTTTTCAAAAGCCAGTCGTGGTCGAGCGTGAGCGGGCTCACGAGATACGGTCGGCCTGCGAATGCCGTGATGCCGATGCGGTCGTTCGGCCGGCCTTCGATGAAGCGCTTGGTCACGTCTTTCACCACTTCGATGCGGCTCGCGCGGTCGTGGCCGAGCTGGAAATCCTCCGCAAGCATCGAGCCCGAGACGTCGAGTTCGAGCATGATGTCCACGCCGCTCGATTCGATCGAGTCCTGCGTTTTGCCCAGCCGCGGTCGCGCCAGCGCGAGGATAAAGCAGGTGAGCGCAGCGCAAATCACGAGCGAGCCGAAGCCGCCAAAGCCGGCGCGTCGTTGGCCAGCGAATTTTCGCAGCGGCTGCACGAACGAAAACCGAATCGCCGGCGAAGCTCCCCGCCCGCCGAGCATCCACGCCACGGGCGGCACGACCAGCAGCGCGAGCAGCCACCACGGCTGGGCAAAACCGTAAGCGTCGAAACTCATGTGCGCGTCCCCTGCACGAAGGCTGCCGCCGCGGCGAGCAGCTCGCCATTTTCCTCCGCCTGCGCGGAAATGCGCGCGAATTTCAGCATGTCGCACCGCTCAAGGAAGGTCGCGAGGAGCTGGCGATCCACCGGGGAGAAACGCGGAGAATCCGCGATGCTCGCAAGAAATTCCGGCGAAGTCTGCGACGTGGCCGGCAGCGAAAACTGCGCGCCCACGTAAGTTCGCAGCACATCGGAAACGCGCACGCTGAAGGCATACGGATCGAGTTCGGGAAGGTGCGCCCGCAATTCCTCCAGCTCCCGCAGCGCGATTTCGCGCGGAGTCGGCGGCAGCGCTTTCGGTTTCCGATTCGAGAGCCAGACGACGAGCCAGACGAGCAGCGCAAGAACGATCAGCGAGCCGACACCGATCGCCCACCACACCCACGAAGGCCACGGGACGTCCACGGGCGGGGCGATGTCGCGAAAGCCCGCGAGCGGATCGGGTGCGGGTGCGACCGGAGGCGTGGCTGCGGAACCGGGTGCGGCAGCCGGGGCGGCGGGTTGGATTGCGGCGAGGATCATGCCATCGAAAGCCGGTGCTCGCGCGTGCTGAAAAAGCGGCGCAGCGCGGGCACGTAGTCTTGGTTGGTCTGCAGGCCGATTGTGTCGATTCCGTAGCGTCGAAAGCCGGATGGAATGTCGCGGTGCCAGCCGCCGATCTCGGTGGCGTAGCGCACGCGCGTGCGGCGATCCGATGTGTTCACGAGCAGCCGCTCGCCGGTCTCGGCGTCTTCGAGCACGATGCGGCCCACGTCGGGGAGTTCCAGTTCGCGCGGGTCGGCGATCGGCATCGCGACCAGATCGTGGCGGCGTGCGGTGACGCGCAGCTGCTTCGCGTAGTCCGGCGCCTGGAAATCCGAGAGCAGCAGCACAACGGCGCGGCGGCTCGTGACGCGGTTGAGAAATTCCAGCGCGCCCGCGAGGTCGGTGCCGCGGCCCTTTGGCTCGAAGAAAAG
>JBBQJR010000350.1:0-3387 GCA_038326125.1 Chthoniobacterales bacterium | reverse complement strand
GTCTCAAAGGCGCGCAAACGGCGAACTTCATCCATGATTCCCTCGCTCTCGAGCTTGCTTTTCAGCCGCTTGAGCGCGCGATCGATGGGTTCTCCTTTGCGGACGGCAACTTCGGGCATTTTTAATCCTCCTGTCTGGTTGAGTGTTCGGTGAGTGGTGGCTGCTAAAAAGGGGGTGTGAAGCTAGGGGTTCCATTTCTGCGCGTCAACGTCTGGTTTCAGGAGAAAAATTCTCCGCGTTCCCGCCTCGTCACGGTTGACCTTCCCTCGCGTCGGAACTAGCGTCGGGGAAGCGCAAAGCACCATGCAAAAACTTGATTTCGCCGAAGCAGTCGCGGTCCTCACCGAAGGGGATCTGCGCTATCATGCCGATGCCTATTTTTTCCTCCGCGACGGACTCGATCACGCTGTGAAGCTGCGCAAGCGGCAGCACGGCCAGAGCGGGCATGTCACCGGCCAGCAGATGTGTGAAGGGCTGCGCCAACTCGCGATCAAGGCCTTCGGGCCGATGGTGCCGATGGTCTTCGACTACTGGGGCATTCGGAAGACGGATGACTTCGGCGAGATGGTCTGGAAGCTGATTGACCTCGGCGTTTTCGGGCGGACGGAGAGCGACGCGCGCGAGGATTTCAAAAACGTCTTTTCGTTTCGCGAGGCGTTTGAGGAGCCGTACAGGCCGGGTCGCGTTAAACGTCCCGAGCGCAAGGCGAAACCCGGTGCGGAAGTTCGGAACTGACGTGGTGCGCGGTGGCTGGAAATTTTTGTGCTGCCTCCGCCGGCAGATGCGCGGAAACATTTTCATGGTAATGTCCCGCGCATGAAGGACCGCATGATCCTGCCGCCCACCGCGGCGCAGGTTTTCCATTTTCCCAACGGGCTCGAACTGATCGTGCTGGAGGATGATTCCGCTCCGGTCGCGAGCGTGCAGGCGTGGGTGAAAACGGGCAGCATCCACGAGGGCGCGTGGCTCGGGGCGGGGCTCTCGCATTTCCTCGAGCACATGCTTTTCAAGGGCACGGAAATCCGCGGCCCGCAGGATTTCGCGCGCGGCATTCAGGAGCGCGGCGGCTACATCAATGCCTACACGTCCTTCGAGCAGACGGTGTACTGGGTGGACATTCCCGCGCCGAGCGCGGCGGTCGCGGTCGAGCTTTTGGCGGATGCCGTGATGCACTCGACACTGCCGGAGGCGGAGTTTGCGAAGGAGCAGGAAGTCATCCGCCGCGAATTCGCGATGGGCAACGACGACCCGGACACGGTTGCGGGGAAGCAACTTTTCGCGGCGGCATTTTCCGCGCATCCCTTCCGGCATCCGGTGATCGGTTACCGCGACATTTTCGACCAGTTGAGGCGCGACGATCTCGCGACGTATTTCCGCACGCGCTACGCGCCGAACAACGTGTTCTTCGTCGTGGTCGGCGATGTGAAAGCGGAGGCGATTCGCGAGCAACTCGGCGCGCTTTTTGGCGCGCAGCCGCGGCGGGCGCTGCCGGATGTTTTCATCCCGCGTGAGCCCGCGCAGCTCGGCGCACGCGAGAGGCACACCGAATTTGACACGCAACTCGCGCGGCTCGGTCTCGCCTGGCACGTCCCGGAAATCACTCACGCGGATATCCCCGCGCTCGACCTGCTCGCGAGCGTGCTCGGCACCGGTCGCACGGCGCGGATGTACCGCCGCCTGCGCGAGGGACTCGCGCTCGTGCATGGCGTGGATGCGTGGTGCTACACGTCTTCCAGTGCGGGACTCTTCGGCGTGGATGCGGTGCTCGATCCGGAAAAAGTCGATCAGACTTCCGCTGAAATCCGGCGCATGATCGCGGAGGTTCAGGAGCATGGCGTGACGCCTGCCGAGCTGAGCAAGACGCTGCGGCAGTTTCTCAGCCACCAGTTTTCCTCGCTGATCAAGATGCGCGGCAAGGCGGGCAGCCTCGGCTCGAACTGGCTGCACGCGCGGGATCTGGATTTCAGTCAGAGCTATCTCGCCGCCGCTCAGCGCGTGACGCCGGACGAACTGCGCCGCGTCGCGCGGCAATATTTCACGGAGGAAAATCTCACCGTGTCTGCGGTGATCCCGCGGGGCAGCGGGCGAAAGCGCGCGACGGCGAGCCTCGTGCGCCGCGCTTCGGCGGTGGAAAAATTTCAGCTTTCCAACGGCATGAGGCTGCTCGTGCGCGAGGACGATCGGCTCCCGCTCGTTTCGATGGCCGCCACTTTTCAGGGCGGTCTCCTCGCCGAAACGCCGGCGGACAACGGCATCGCGCGGCTCATGGCGCGCACGCTGGTGAAGGGCACGCACACGAAGTCCGCGGACGAAATCGCGGACGACATCGAATCCACGGGCGGCACGATCGGCACGGATAGTGGCAACAACAGCGTGAGCCTCTCCGTGCGCGTGCTGCGGCCCGACACGGCGCGCGGCCTCGCACTGCTCGCGGACGTGCTGACGAACGCCGCTTTCCCCGCCGCCGCGCTCGAACGCGAGCGCGAGGCGCAACTCGCGAGCATCAAGGCCGACGACGAGGAGGTGACGAGCAACGCACGCCAACTTCTGCGCGCGCGGCTTTTTGCCGGGCATCCTTTTGCCACGCCGCTGCTCGGCACCCCCGCGACTCTGGCCACGCTGCAACCCGCGGACCTCGCGGCTTTTCGCGATCGTCTCCTCGTTGGTGCGAATGGAGTGCTCGCGATTTTTGGCGACGTGGATGCGCGCGAAATCCGCGACCTCGCGGAAGCCGCGCTCGCCGCGATGCCGCGCGGAGGGGCAGCGCTGCCGATCGTTGCGCAGCCGAAATTTCCTGCGGCTAGTATCGAAGAGACGCTGCTCAAACCGAAGGAGCAGGCCGTGATCATGATCGGTTTTCCCGGCGTGGATTTGTTCAGCGCGGATTCGCTGCCGCTCGAGCTGATCGACGAGGCCTGCAGCGATCTCGGCTCGCGCATGTTCACGCGCATCCGGGAGGAAATGGGCCTCGCCTACTTTGTCGGCAGCAGCAATCTGAGCGGACTCGCGCGCGGCGCGTTCAGCTTTTACGTCGGCACCGATCCTACGCAAGTCACCGAGGTGCATGCGGCGCTCGCGGATGAAATTCGCAAGCTGGCGGAGGACGGCATCACCGCGGCGGAACTCGCGCGCTCGAAGGCAAAGCTGCTCGGCGCGCAGGCCATCCGGAATCAGAGCAACGACGCGCTCGCCTTCGCCTGCGCGCTCGACGAGCTCTACGGCCTCGGCCACCGCCACTACGAAACGCTGCAGGCCCGCGTGGAAGCCGTGACGCTCGACCAAGTCCGCGACGCCGCCCGCCGGCATTTCACGCTGCCGAGCGTGACGGCGATCGTGCGCCCGGCGTAGGGCTCGCGCTTCGCGCGACGTTTCATTTTTTGAAACGCA
>JBBQJR010000349.1:0-3389 GCA_038326125.1 Chthoniobacterales bacterium | reverse complement strand
CGCCGCAAGGACGGCACCGTGATCCCCGTGCTCATGCGCGACAGCCTCATCCGCGACTCGACCGGCGGCGTGTACGGCCTGCGCTCGACGATGCAGGACATCAGCGAACTGAAACGCACCGAGGGCTCGCTGCGCGCGGCGGAGGAAAATTACCGCAAGATTTTCGAGAACGCGATCGAGGGCATTTTCCAGATCAGCCCCGACGGCCGCTTCCTGAATGCGAACCCAGCGCTCGCCGCGATCCTCGGCTACGCTTCGCCGGCGGAATTGCTCGCCGCGGTGAGCGACATCGGCCGGCAGATTTACGTGCAGCCCGCGCGCTGGGCGGAGTTTCGCACGGCGATGGCGCGCAGCGCGTCGGTCGCGGAATTCGAGTGCGAGATGCACTGTGGCGACGGCTCGGTCATCTGGGTTTCGAAGCACGCGCGGCCCGTCTCCGATCCGGACGGCAAGGTGCTCTACTACGAGGGCGCGCTGGAAAATGTAACGGCCCGCCGCGTGGCGGAGGCGGCGATGTCCGGCGCGCGCGATTCCGCGGTGGAATCCGCACGGCTCAAGACGGAATTCCTCGCGAACATGAGCCACGAAATCCGCACGCCCATGAACGGCATCATCGGCATGACGGGCCTGCTGCTCGACACCGAGCTGACCGTGCGCCAGCGCGACTTTGCGGACACCATCGTGGACAGCTCCGAGGCGCTGCTGAAAATCATCAACGACATTCTCGACTTCTCGAAAATCGAGGCGGGCATGCTCACGTTCGAGGAGATTGATTTTGATGTGCACGATGTCGCCGAGGGCGTCGTGGATTTGTTCGCCGGTCGCGCGCTATCGAAGGGCATCGAGCTCTCGCTCATCATCGCCGACGACGTGCCCGAGGTGTGCGTGGGCGATCCCGGCCGCCTGCGGCAGGTGCTGGCGAATCTCGTCGGCAACGCGCTGAAATTTACCGACGACGGCGAGGTGCGGCTCATGATTCGCAAGCAGGAGGATCGCGCCGCGGGGACGATGCTGCACTTCGAAGTGATGGACAGCGGCATCGGCATTTCGATTGACCAGCAGGCGCGGCTTTTCCAGGCGTTCGTGCAGGCGGATGGCTCGACGACGCGCCGCCACGGCGGCACGGGTCTCGGGCTCGCGATCAGCCGCCGCCTCGTGTCGCAGATGGGCGGCGAAGTGTGGATCGAGAGCGAGCCGGGCAAGGGATCGCGTTTCTTTTTCACCGCCGTCTTCCGCACGCCCGCGCTCGCGGTCGAGCGGCGCACGCACCGCTTCGACGGCGTGCGCATGCTTGTCGCCGAGCAGTCCGGCGTGCGCGCCAGCGTGCTGCCGAAGCTGCTCGAATCCTGGGGCGCGACCGTCGTGCGCGCCGAGGGTGCCGCGGCCGCGCTGAAGACGCTGCGCCGCTCGCGCACGCAGGACGCGCCGTTTGATCTGGTCATCTTCGACGTGGATCTCCGCAGCGAGGAAGGCACGGGCTTGGCGCGCGCCATTCGCGACGACGCGGCGTTCGACGGCATCAAGCTCGTGCGGCTCATTTCGCTGAACACCGCCGACGACGGCGCGGATCGCGACGGCACGCCCGTCGAGGGACAAATCGCGAAGCCGCTCAAGCCGCGCAGCGTCCACCGCTGCCTCGCCGACGCGCTGGATTCCTCGCGGCCCGAACTGGCGCGCGTCGCGGCACCGGTTGCGCTCGCCGCGGCACCGGCAGCGAGCAGTGTGCTCGCGACGTTGCGCGTCCTCGTCGCGGAGGACAGCGTGGTGAACCAAAAGGTCGTGCAATTTCAGCTCCGCAAACTCGGCTGCAAAGTGGACTCCGTGATGGACGGCGAGGAGGCGCTGCTCGCCGTGCGCAAGAAATCGTACGACGTGATTTTGATGGATTGCCAGATGCCGCGGCTCGACGGCTGGGAGACTTCGCGCCGCATCCGACAGATGGAAAAGGGCCGCACGCACCGGACGTGGATCATCGCGATGACGGCGCACTCGCTCGTCGGCGATCGCGAGCGCTGCATGGAAGCCGGCATGGATGCCTACCTCAGCAAGCCGATGCGCTTCGGCGATCTCGCCGCGGCGCTGGAGCAGACTCCGGCCGTGCGTCCCGCCGCCGGGGCGGAGGGCATGGCCACGTCGGCTGATGTCGTCTGCGCGGAAAAAATCAGCGCCTTTCGCCAACTCGAAGAGGAAAGCGGTCAGGTCGTCCTCGGCAGCGTCATCGATCTTTTTATCGAGCGCACGCCGCCCATGTTCAAGGACGTGCGCCGCGCCGTGCTGAGCCACGACGCCATGCGCGTCGCGTGCCTCGCGCACACCATCAAGGGGAGTTGCAGCAATTTCGGCGCGCACCGGATGAGCGCCGCGTGCGAGCGCCTCGAAGCCGCCGCGACCGGCGCGGATCTGCACGATGTCGCGAGGTGCGTAGATGAAGTTGAGCGCGAGTTCGGCTTCGTCCGTCGGGCGCTGGAAATCGAATTGAAGGCCGCGTCCTCATGAAAATCCTCATCGCGGAAGACGACCCGGTATCCTCGCGGATCCTCCAGCTCTCGCTCGAAAACGCGGGCCACGAAGTCGTCGCCGCCACCTGCGGCGAGACCGCTTGGCAGGCCTTCGACGCCGCTCCGATGCGCGTCATCGTGAGCGACTGGATGATGCCTGGCATGGATGGCCTCGACTTCTGCCGGAAAATCCGCGCGCGGCCAAAGACCGACTACACGTATTTCATCCTGCTCACCGCCATTCACACCGGCCGCGAAAATCTCCGCAAGGCGATGGATGCCGGCGTGGACGATTTTCTCACCAAGCCGCTCGATCGCGAAGCCATCACCATGCGCTTGCGCGTCGCGGAGCGCATCGTGGAATTCGCCACGCAGCTCCGGCAGCTCAAGGAACTGCTGCCCATCTGCATGTACTGCAAAAAAATCCGCGACGACGAAAACTACTGGCACGGCGTGGAGAAGTACATCTCCCAGCAAACCGGCAGCAATTTCAGCCACGGCATCTGCCCCGAGTGCTTCGAGAAGCACGTGAAATTCCGCCGCCCGCAGTCGTAGCGCCCCGCCTCAGATCCGCAGCCGCCCGGCCTTTTCCAGCGTGTGCCAGCAGGTGATGAAGCCGGTCGCAAAATCCTGCGGGCGGGCGTCGAGCCAGCGCTGAATTTGCGCGAGGGTGAAAAAGCTGCCGCACTCGATCTCCGCGGGCGGGAGGCGGAAGGGGCCCTCGTGCTCGGCGCGATAGATTTTCACGAATTCAAAGCCGGTGTCGTGGCCCGCGGGGACTTCGTCGACGAGCGTGAGCGGGGCGCGGATGCCGAGTTCCTCCTCCAGTTCGCGCGGGGCGGTGGTGTCGTAGTCGTCGCCGGCATTCACATGGCCGGCGGCGCTGCTGTC
>JBBQJR010000348.1:0-3455 GCA_038326125.1 Chthoniobacterales bacterium | reverse complement strand
ACGTAGCTGTGATCGAAACCGCACTCCGTCGGCTTCCCATCCACATGCCATTTGCCGGAAAGATACGCGCGGTAGCCGAGCGGCTTCAGCATTTCCGGCAGCAGCTTCGCCCACGCGGGTCGCGCGCCTTTCGCCCCGGCCGGCACGCCCGGCATCGAGTCGCGCCGCACCGCCTGCGCGTAGTATCCCGTGAGAATCGCCGCGCGCGAAGGCCAGCAGCGCGCCGTGTTGTAAAATTGCGTGAAGCGCAGTCCGTTCGCGGCGAGCGCGTCGAGATTCGGCGTGGCGATATCGCCGCCGTAGCATCCAGCATCGGAAAATCCCATGTCGTCCGCGAGGATGAGGAGGACGTTTGGCTTCGCGGGCGCGGCGTGGCCATCCGGCAAGAAAGTGCCGGCGAAAAACGCCAGCTTGAGAACAAGGAGGGATGGAATTTTCATGGGGCTTTGCTGCGGAGAGAACCGCCTGGCAAAACCGCCCCTAGGCTATTTCGACGCGGCGAGAAAGACCGCAAACGACGCAAAAAGCGCGACGAAGAAAAAGGCGATGGCGGCGCGCAGGCAGAGGAATTTCCGTCGGAGCAGCCGCGCGGTGAGGAAATTTTGCGCGACGTATCGCTCGTCAAGTCGCCCGGCTTCGAGGACGGCATCGAAACGTTCGGTGTAGGTTTTCACGCTGCCGCTCGCCGCGATGTCGCCCCAGAAAAGCACGCTGCTGCCCGTCTTCGGCAGGCGCGGGAAAATGGTGGATCCCGCCATGACGACCGAGATCGCGTAGGCACCGAGCGCGATGAAAAAAAGCACGCGCCAGCACACCGCGTTCGGCATCTCGCGCAGCAGGAAACTTCCGGCCGCCACATTGCTCGCGAGAAACGCGGACGCCTTCGCATCGAGCACGCCGACGAAGTGATTCAGCAGGCCGTTGATCCGGCGCGCGAATTCGATGCGCCGCAGTTGCGTGGCAGCCGGGTCGCTCATCGCGCCACAGGCGGGCAGGCCGGGAATGAATGCGCACGGCGGAAAATCAGCCGCGGAATTCAGCGTCCCCTCAGCCGGCCGCCCGTGGCCTGAATGAGCGGCGGCGACTCGCCGCCCGTGACCCTCGCGACGAGGGAGAAGCCGGGCCTTTAATCACGGAATCGGGCAGAAGCCACCGTGCTTCGCGTGATATTTCTGGTGGTATTCCTCCGCTGCGTAAAAAGGCCCGGCAAACTCGATCTGTGTCGTGACCGGGCCGCGGAGGGTGCCGCTGGCGTCGAGCTTTGCCGCGGATGCGCGGGCGGCGGCTTCCTGCGCGGGTGTGGTGAAAAAAATCGCCGAGCGGTACTGGCTGCCGACATCCGGCCCCTGCCGGTCGCGCGTCGTGGGGTTGTGATTTTTCCAAAAGACCGCCAGCAGATCTTCGAAGCTGACCTGCGCGGGATCGTATTCCACCTCGGTGACTTCAGCATGACCGGTGCGATGCGAGCACACGTCTTCGTAGCTCGGGTTTTTCGTGGTGCCGCCGGAGTAGCCGACGCGCGTGGCAGTCACGCCTTTCACCGCGGCGAAGGTGGACTCGACGCCCCAGAAACAACCCGCGCCGAAGATGACTTTTTCCCGCGCCGGCTTCGCTCCATCCTCGCGGAAAAGGAGCGCGGCGGAGTTGATGCAATAGCGCAGATTCGTGGGCGCGGGGCCGTCGTCAAAGACGTGGTCGAGATGCGATTCGCAGCGCACGCAGTGGATTTCGTTGCGCTCCATTCCGAAGGCGTTGTCCTTCGTGCTGCCGATATTTTCCGCCGCGACCGGCTGGAAAAAACTGGGCCAGCCCGTGCCGGAATCGAACTTCGCATCCGAGCGGAACAGCGGCAGCCCGCAGCCGACGCAGAGGTAGAGGCCGAGCTTGTGGTTGTCGTGGAAGACGCCGCAAAACGCGCGCTCGGTGCCCTCGGTGCGCGTGACCTTGAATTGCTCCGCCGTGAGCTGTGCGCGCCACACTTCCTCGGGCTTCACGACCATGGGAACGGTGAGCGGTGCGGTGAGCGCGCCGGCGGCATCCACGAGGCGGACGGTGACGGGAGTGGCGTTGGTAGTCATGTGAACGGGCCGCGTTTGGCGGCGGAGTTGCTCGGCGGCGACGACGAGGCCCGCGGTGCCGAGGATCGCGGTGAGGAAGGTGCGCTTGGTCATGCAGGTGAGACGGATGAATCCCGAATTTCTTCCAAAGTTTCGGCCTCTTTCCATCAGCGCCGCGCGGGTTCGCAGAACCAGCCGAACTCCGCCCAGCGCGAAAACCATTCGCGGATTTTGACCGCGCACTTTTCCGGCGGCTCCGCGCTGCCCGCAAAGGCGGTCTCGCACCCTGCGCCGAGCGTCGCGCCGCCGCGGAGTGCGAGCAGCAGCGCGTGCGCCTCGCGATCGTGGCGCTTGAAATAGACGGCGTTGTTCAGCCGGTGCACGGCGAGGAAGACGGGCGCGTCGCTGCGCCGCACGGTCACGGCGCGCGGGCGGCGTTTTTCCGAAGAGGAGACCGCGTTGCTCAGCGCGGAATGTTCCGGGCGTTTGAGCCGCTTCATGAGTTCATCCACGGGATGCGAAAGCTCGAGCAGCACGATATACGGCTGGAGCGCGAGCCGCAGTTTGTCCGGCGCGGTGCGCGCGAGCTTTTCCGCCGCGATGACTTTTTTTGCCGGCTCGTCGAAGGCGATCACGCGCGCGCACTCGACGCGTGCAACGTCGATCGCGAGCGCGGTGCGCGGGTGCGTAAGCGCGGGATTTGCCTCGAGAAAAGCGACGAGCCGCGAGCCGAGATTGCGCAGCGTCCACGAGGTCGAGCCGCACTCGCCGAGGTAGGCACTCGCGAGCCGGTCGAACTTTCGCTCGCCAATGACGGCGCGCAATCCGCTGAAATCCTCGCTGAAGGCGCCGAGCAGCCGCCACCAATATTGCTGGTTGTAAATCTGCAGCCGCTCAAAGGCGGTGAGCCGGTCGTTCGGCTTTATGAACCGCTCGGCGACCTCGCGGTTCGCGGCGCTCATGCTTTCGTCGGCGGCGAGCGGCTTCAGGAGCGCGCCCATGATCGCGCGCTGCAAGTCCCCGAGCCGCGAGTGGGAAGACTGCCGTCCCGGCTGTCCCGGCGAACAGCCGTCTGCGGCTGTTCGGACAGGCCGGGGATCTGACAGTTCCGACAGGCGGGGCCACCCGTCTTCCGCCGCAGCCGGCTTTTTGACCGGACCTTTACGCTGCGGCTCGCTGGACATCGGCGGTCTTCGGAAGATGACGCGCCGCCTTCAGCGCCTCGGCGTGGACTTCGTCAAAACTCGGGATGCGGTCGTCCCACTCCAGGAGCGTCGCCGTGCGGCCGACGCGGCGGATGGCGTGCGCATACAGTTTCCAAACCGGGTCGAGCACGGGATGATCGTGCGTGTCGAGGAGGTAGCGCTTGAACTTCGTGTGGCCGGCGATGTGGATCTG
>JBBQJR010000347.1:0-3456 GCA_038326125.1 Chthoniobacterales bacterium | reverse complement strand
ATGTCGTTGCGCACGCGCCATGCGGAAACCTGCGATGCCAGCGCGAGCGCCACAATTTGATCCACGGAGACATTTTCCTTCTCCGCCGCTTCGCGGGCGAGGCGGGCGAGACGGGCGAGGTAGTCGGGCACTTGGGCTTCGATGGTTGTCATGGCGTTGCGCGCAGCATAGCGAGCATGTTCATTCCTGAATCCGATCATGCGGCTCAGGCTCGACTGCCGGAACCTTCGCAAGAATGGCATCTATGTCCACCTTCTTGCCGCGCTCGGCGCGTTCGTTCAGGTAACGCTCTGCGTCGAGGGCCGAGAGTTTTTCGGCGAGGGCGCTGCTCACGAGTTGATTCACGGACACACCTTCGTCCTGCGCCAGCCGTTTCGCGTGCTCGTGGATGGAGTCGGGGAGTTGGATGCTCAATGTGCTCATGGTCGTGCGGAAGCGGTTATGCCACTGGCTCATCGCTTTCGAACTCCAGCTTCCTGTGAATTTTCTCCGGATCCTGCGACGAGTGAAAGATACCGTGAACGATGACTTTCCCCGAACTGAACGTGTAGAAAACGCCGAATGGAAACCGCGGGACGAGGACGCGGCGGAACGGTGCGAACTGCACCGGGCCTGCCTCGGGATGGCGCGTGATGCGGGTGATCGCAGCATCCACGCAGCGGATGAAATGCAGCGCTGTGCCGGGGCGTCGGGTCTCATACCAGAGACCTGCTTCGGCCAAGTCGTGCTCCGCGCCTCGGCGAATGATGAGCACATGGCTCATGGAAAATTCCGCAGGAGACGTTCGCGCACCTCGGGCCACGGCGATCCCTCGCCGGGGTTTGCGAGGTATTCCTGATAGCGCCGTTCCAATTCGCGCTTTTGCCAGTCCGGCACGGGAACTTCCGAGGGGTGGTCGGCGAGGTCATCCCACAGCTCTTCCAACAGCAGGAGTTTTTCGGATGAACTGAGTTCGGCGAAATGCGGAATGGCTTCCTTGAGCATGGCGTGAAGCTAGTCCTGCGTGCGCTGCCCGGCAAGCGCGCTCCTTTTCACAGCAGCGACCCGTAGATGCGCGCGAAATCCGCGGGTGTGATTTTGCGCGGGTTGAAAGTGGCGGTCCACTGCTGCGAGGCCTCCTCGGCGAGCGTGGGGATGGACGCTTCATTCACTCCGAAACTCCGCAGCGGCGCGGCGAGGCCGGTGAGGCGCAAAATTTCCTCCAGCGCCTGCGCGAGCGCCTCAGCGTCGGGCAGACCGGCGGCGCGGCACAACTCGCCGTAGCGCGTCTCAGCGGTGGGGTCGCCGGCATTGAAGCGCACGATGGCCGGCAGCACGAGACCGACGGCTTGTCCGTGGACGATGCCGTGATGCGCGGTGAGCGGGTTGGCCGCGCTGTGCGCCGCGCCGAGCATCGAGGCCTCGATGGCTGCGCCCGCAAACGCCGCGCCGAGTTGCATCCGCCCGCGTGCGTCGAGGTCGGCGGGATCGGCGAGCACGCGCGGCAGGGCGTCGAAGCACAGCCGGAACGACTCGTGGGAATACATCGCGCTGAGCACCGTGCGCTTGCGGGTGACGGCGGTCTCCACGGCGTGCGAGAGCGCGTCCATGCCCGTGCAGGCGGTCACGCGCGCGGGCTGGCTGACCGTGAGTTCCGGGTCGAGGAGGGCGATGCGCGCGGAAATCTTCGGGTCGAGGCACGCCATTTTTTGATGTGTCACTTCATCCGCGATGAGCGCGGCGGACTGGCATTCGCTGCCCGTGCCCGATGTCGTGGGGATGGCGATGAGCGGCAGCAGCGGCTTCGTCGCTTTGCCGACGCCCCAGTAGTCCTTCATCGCGCCGCCGTTCGTGTGCAGAAGATTGCTGCCCTTCGCCGTGTCCATGCTGCTCCCGCCGCCGAGTCCGATGAAAAGGTCCGCTTTCGCCGCCGCCGCGGCCTCCACGCAGCGCCGCACATCGTCGGTGTCGGGATTTTCGCGGACGCTGTCGAAGATGATCACGCCCACGCCCGCGGCTTCGAGCGCCGCGCGCGCGCGCTCGACGTGCCCGGCCGCGACGATGCCCTTGTCCGTGACGAGCAGCGCCCGCCGTGCGCCGATTTCCGCCGCGAGCGCGCCCACTTTGCCCAGCGAACCAGGCCCGAAAACCAGCCGCGTGCGCGGGAGCCAATCGAAGGGTGCGGGCGGCAGGCCGGAGGCGGTGCGGTGGAGCATGATGTTCGGATTCGACTCGGCGAGGCGGCGGATGTTCAAGCCGGGACTCGCCGCGAAAATTAGAAGTCCATTCGAGTCACGCGGGCGTTCGGATGGGTGTTTTTCTCGCGGGAGTCATGCGCATGTTTTTTGTCCGGCGGTGTTGGCGCTTCGCGGAAAAAAGTGCAAGCGCGGCTGCACGCCGACCGTCCACCGCACGCCGCGCGACGGGATCTTTTGAAGGAAAAGCCAAGGTCGCACGTCTGTCAGGCATCGCCGATGCTTTGTCTCCCTCAGGAGCCCGCCATGCACGCCTTTCTCCATCGCCGGGAATTTCCGGCTTGCGCCCAAAGCGCATCATTCCTAGAGTGAAAAGTAATCTTCCCATGAAATCCGCCACGGGTTTCGCCGCCCTCGCCGGACTTTTGTTCACGGCCTTCGCGGCGGCCCAAAACCCCCAGCCAACCTACCAAAGCAGCGCGGATTTCGCCCGTTACGCGATGAAGCTGCGCGAGGAATCCATCCTCCGCCTCGAGCCACAGGTCATCGTCCCGACGGAGTCGAATAAAGACGGCGTGCGCGGACTTTACCCGTGGAAACTGAATATCGTCTCGACCATTTTCTGGGTCGGCGAGCAGGCGGGGCAAAATAACCCCGTGCATAATTTTTCCAGTTCCTGGGATCTGAACTGGTGGCGCACGTACGGCGGCTTTGACAACCCGAACGCCGAGGGCCGGCACCGCCTCCCGGACGGTGGCACCATTCCCGCCGCGTTCGTCCCGCAGCAAAATCCCTTTTATGTCGCGCTGCCGTACAACGATGTCACCCAGGGCCGCCACAAGCCCGAGGCGCGCAAGGTTATCCCCTGGTTCAGTTCCATCTTCGAGCAGGAGGGCAAATCCGTCTGCCGCGACCGCTGGGTCATGATCCGCAAAGGCAGCCGCGCCTGCTATGCGCAGTGGTCGGACTGCGGGCCATTTCGCACGGATCACTTCGGCTATGTCTTCGGAAATGAGCGCCCGCAGTGGAATCTGAACCGCGGCGCAGGCATCGATGTCTCGCCCGCCGTCCGCGATCATCTCGGCATGGCCGGCATGGATGTGGTGGATTGGAAATTTGTCGAGTATTCCGAAATTCCCCCCGGCCCGTGGTCGCGCTACGGCGAGAATAACACCTTCGTGATCGACACGCGCCGCAAGCAGACGCGCGTCGCGCAGGTGCAGAAAACCGGACGCGCCGTCCGCGATGCGGAAGGGCCGGTCGTGGTGACCAAGTAGCGTCC
>JBBQJR010000346.1:0-3483 GCA_038326125.1 Chthoniobacterales bacterium | reverse complement strand
ACCGCCGCCGGATCGAGCGCGGTGACGCGGACGCGGAACCGGTCGAAGCGATCCATGAACATGTTCGCGACGCGAAAAACGCCGCACGCGCGCGCGCTGCCCTTGATCTGTTTGGCAATCCCCGCCGCCGCCGCGGGCTCGGGAAAAATCTCCACGCGCACCACCGGCACCCGCGGCGCCTGCGGCTCGGGAGGACGCTGATCGCGAAAACCGCGATCATCCCGCTGCCCGCGCGGTCCTCCGAAACCTCCTGGCTTCCCGCCGCGCGCGCCCGGTCCCCCCGGTCGTCCGCCGGGCCCGCTGCCGCGATCATCGCGCCGCGGACCGCCGCGATCCCCCTGCGGCGGACGCGGCCCCCGCCCCGGCGCTCCCCGGCCGGGACCACGCCGATCATCGCGATCCCGGCGCGGTTCTTCGCCGGCAAAATCAGCATAGCGATTCGGCGCGGGAGCCTCCTTCATCCAGACGGGCAAAAATTTCAGATCAAGTTCCAAAGGCGAGTCGCTCATGTCGTGCGAGATGTATGCCGGCTTCCGCAGATTGGCAACCGTTGCGGAAAAATTCGCGCGCTTCCGCGACGGAAAAAGTTTTTGCACTTTCGTTGTTGCCAACCTCCGGGGTGAACCATAAAGCAACCGCCCGTTTCGATAAAACACACACACCCGCCATGTCCGAAAAATCCATCGCAGAAAAGGTCAAAGACATCATCGTCGAGCAGCTCGGCGTGAATCCCGAGCAAGCCACCGAAAACGCCTCGTTCATCGAGGATCTCGGTGCCGATTCGCTGGACACCGTGGAGCTCGTCATGGCCTTCGAGGAGGAGTTCGGAGTGGAAGTTCCCGACGAGGATGCGGAGAAGCTCCAGACCGTCGGCGACGTGGTGAAATACATCGAGGAAAAGACCGCAAAGTAAGCGAGCGCCGCAATTTCAAAATCCATTTTGGGAGACCCAGCCACGCGGCTGGGTTTTCTTTCGCCCGCGCAAGGTGCAGCCGTGTGACGAAAGATTTTTGCAACCGCCGTGCAACTCCGAGCGGCGGGGCGTGTTTCTCCGACCCCATGAAAAACTTCGTCCTCACTCTCGGCATCGCCGCCACGGCGCTGCTCACCCTCCCCACTTTCAGCCTCGCGGCTGATGAAAAAACTGACGGCAAACGCCCCGGTGGACCCGGCGGACGTTCGCCCGAAGAGCGCCTCAAGCGCATGACCGAGACGCTCGGCCTCTCGCAGGAGCAGCAGGACAAAATCAAAGCCATCATGGAAAAAGGCGCGCCCGCGATGAAGGAACTCATGGCGAAAGGCCGCGAGAATCTGACCGACGAAGACAAGACCAAGCTGCGGGAATTTTTCAAAACGCAGTCGGAAGAAATCAGCAACGTCCTGACGCCCGAGCAGAAGGAAAAATACAAAGCTGAAATGGAAAAGCGCCGCGCGGAAGGCGGTGCCCGCCGCGGCGGCGACAAGCCCGGCGAGAAAAAGCCGGAAGCCAAGTAACCTCCATTTCAACCAAGCTCACGAAGGGCGGGAGGCGTTCGCTTCCCGCCCTTTTTGTTTTTCCAGAACACGCATCACTCATCCCGTCTCGCAAAGATGAGCGGACCGTTCGATGCGAGCGGCGGCGAACCGTAGGCGCTGGCGGGAGCCCGCGTCCGCGCTCTCCCGAGCGCGCCTACGATCCGAATCCCGCTCCGCACATCGTCCGGTGTTTGACTGACTTTGACCTCACGCCTTCACCCGCTCGATCTGCGCGCCGAGGGCGTTGAGCTTTTCATCAATGGACTCGTAGCCGCGATCGATGTGATAGACGCGGTTCACCTCGGTCGTCCCCTCGGCCTGCAAGCCGGCAAGCACCAGCGCAGCGCTCGCGCGCAGATCGCTCGCCATCACAGGCGCACCGCTGAGGCTTTCCACGCCGGTGATGATCGCCGTGTGGCCGTCGAGCGTGATGTCCGCGCCCATGCGTTTCAGTTCGCTGATGTGCATGTAGCGCTGCGGAAAAACCGTCTCGCTGATCGCGCTGATGCCGCTCGTTTTGCACAGCAGCGCGCACATCTGCGCCTGCATGTCCGTCGGGAATCCGGGATACGGCGCCGTCGTGAGGCTGAGCGGTTTCGCGCTGCCATTGCCGCGGACGAGGACGCTGTCCGCCGTCGCCTCCACGACGTAGCCGCTCTCGCGCACGGTCTCGATGACGCAGCCGAGATGATCCGGCACCACGCGATTGAGCCGGACTTCGCCGCCCATCATCGCGCCGGCGACAAGGTAGGTGCCGGCCTCGATCCGATCGGGAATGACGCTGTGCTCCGCGCCGTGCAGTTCCGCCACGCCCTCGATGACGATGCGCCGCGTGCCTGCGCCGGAAATTTTCGCGCCCATCTTGTTGAGGAAATTCGCGAGGTCCACGACCTCCGGTTCGGCGGCGGCGCTCTCGATGATCGTGGTGCCCTCGGCGAGCACCGCAGCCATCATCACATTGTCCGTGCCGAGGACGGTCGGCCCCTGCTTGCCGCGCAGGTTGATTTTCGCGCCGCGCAGCGCGCTGGCAAAAACTTTCACGTTGCCGTGCTCGATGCGGTTCACCGCGCCGAGCGCCTCGAAGCCTTTCAAGTGCAAATCAATCGGCCGGTCGCCGATCACGCAGCCGCCGGGCAGCGACACGACCGCCTCCTTTTGCCGCCCGAGCAGCGGCCCGAGCACGCACACGGACGCGCGCATTTTTCGCACGATGTCGTACGGCGCCTCCGATTTGATTTTCTCCGCCTCGACGCACACGGTGCCGCTCGCCCGCTCCACCTGCGCGCCGAGGTGCGAGAGGATTTGCAACATGTAATGGATGTCCGAGAGGTCGGGCACGTTGTGAATCGTGCAGGGCTCTTTCGTGAGCAGCGTCGCGGCGAGGATAGGCAGCGCGCTGTTTTTGCTGCCGGAAATGCGGACGCTGCCGTTGAGCTTGTGGCCGCCGTGAACGAGAATTTTATCCATGAGTGGTGAAGATGAAACGGTCGCGGCCCTGATGATCTTTCACAACTCGCGTGCCGCCAAAACCGTGCGCGGACAATTCCGCTGCGACAACGGCCGGCTGATTGATGCCGACCTCCAGCGCGAGCACGCCACCGGCGCGCAGCTTCGCCGCAGCCTCGGGCAGCAGACGGCGGATGATCGCAAGACCGTCCGCGCCGCCATCGAGCGCCGCGGCGGGATCGCGCTGCACCTCGGCTTGGAGCGCGGCGAGTTCCGCGGTGGGAATGTAGGGAAGGTTCGCGACGATGAGATCGAGCGGACCGTCGAGCGCGGCAAGCAGATCGCTTTTGGTGAAAATGACGCGCGCCTCGAGTCCGGCGCGCGCGGCATTTTCGCGGGCGAGCGCGAGCGCATCGTCCGAGGCGTCGAGGCCCGTCACTTGCGCCTCCGGCAATTTCGCCGCGAGTGCGAGCGCGATGCAGCCGCTGCCGGTGCCGACATCCGCGATGCGTCCGCTTTTCC
>JBBQJR010000345.1:0-3486 GCA_038326125.1 Chthoniobacterales bacterium | reverse complement strand
TCCCCGGAAGTTTTTGCGACGGTATTTTTGGGAGCTTCGCCGAGCGTTTGCGCGGGGGAGGCTGCGTCACGGGCGCAGGTTTGAGATTGGCTGGCAGTTGCGGCTGCGGCGCGGGTCGGCGCGGGCAGACTTCGACGTTTTGAAATGTCGGCTCCTCGTTTGCGGCCACCCAGTCTGCCAGCGCGTCGCACCAGACGAGAACGTCCATCGGCAGTTCGGCATTTTCCAAGCGCGCACGGAGAGACGACTCAGAGATCGGACCTTCCTGCGTGCGTTCGTGAACGTAATGCCATTCGCGTTTGCTCACGGCTCGGTGGGTCGAAAGAGGTTTGAGATCAGCGGCTTGGCCGCACACTTTTTCGGCTCGGTTTTCAGTGCGTCTGGGTCTTTCGTTTTTTCGTCAGGAGTTGACGCATCGGCGTCGGAGACTTGCTCGCGGGGCAGCATCGTGGACGGCGGAGGAGTGGGAACAGCGGCATGGGTTGCTGAGGCTTGCTCGAACAGCGTCGCACGAACCATCGCGGCGTGGAGATGCGGTTGGACGATGAGCACGGGGAATTCGGGTTCCGCTCGCAAGAAAATGCTGCTGACGCGCGTTGAGATGGAATCCAATGCCAGCGGACTGCCGAGCACAGAAGGCGTCTTTTCCACACCCGGCGCGGGCGCGCTCTCAGCAGCCGGTGCGATCGGCGGGAATGGGGCGGGCACCGCGCGAGGCGGCGTCGGGGTCTCGGGTTTCTTTTCGGCAACGGCCTCGCCCTTTCTTGCGCCCTTCGCCTTCGACTTTTTCGCCGGTGCGCCCGGAGCGGATTCGCGCGGGAGAGCAGCGACAGGCGGTGTTGAAACCGGCGGCGCAGGATGCAGCTCTTGATTGAATGCGCCGGCTTGTTTTTTCGTGAGTTGATGCAGCTTCACCGGCTGCCCGGCAGTGCCGGGTGTAGCGATGGCGACGCGGCCATGCAGCGGCAGGAGACGGACGAATTGCTCCGAACTCAGTTCGGCCATTCCCCAGAGGATCGTGTCCCGCGGCACGTCCGCGACTTTCATGTGGACGACATTCACGCCGGGAGCGAGGGCGGGCGGGTCGAAATCCACGCCTTGCACGCGGCTGATGAGGCGGCAGGGGACGGGCACCGCGAGTTCGAGGGAAAAATACGCGGTCGAAGTGGCGATGATGCCGAGGTCAAATTGCGCGGGGATGATCCACGGCCCGGACTCGGCACCGCACCCGCGGATTGCGCCGGCGAGTTTCACATTGCGAAATTGCGCGCTGGCATTCGCTTCGATCTCGAGGACGAGCGGCCACGATCCATCGGCGGTTTTTTCCTCTGCGCGCAGGACGGCATTTTCGATCACCACATCGCGCGCCCGGATTCGGATCGCCGGCATGTCGCGCCCGGCCCAGACGGATGCCCCGTTGCAATCCAGCGTGACGGGCTGTGCGATGACGAGCGGGCCGCAGTCGCCGCCGGTGAGAACAACGCGGGAATTGGGAGCCGCGCTGTCCAACTGATCCTGAGCGGAAACAAGTTCCATGGCGCGTGCTCAGGGCTTCAGCAGATCGAACCGAAACACACGGCCATTCGGCAGCGGCGACATGCGCACCTGCAGGCCGGGCGTGATCTCGACGTGCTGGCCGGCCGGCACCGGCGCGCCGTTGACGACCTGCATGGGTGAGGCGCTCTCGTTGAAAAGATACCAGCGACCTTGGAAAAAACAGAAGTAGCCCTGTCGGCGGCGATCCGCCGTTTCGCCCGGCGTGGTGCGCGCGAGCGTGTGCCAGTTCATCAGGCCGAGGTTGTGATAGATCGTGAGTCCGTGGCCGTCGCCGACGAACTGCCCCGTTTTTTTTTCGCTGTAAAAATGTGCGTAGGGCACCGGGGCGCTGAGTTTCTTGCGCGTGTAGGGGCATTGCAGCGGCATGCCGGGCGCGAGGATGAACCAGTCTTTGCCGTCGGGCGACGGGTGGAGGATGTCGAACGTGCGGTAAAGTCCGCGTTCCCAATCGGCGGCGGTGGGGCGCTGATTCGGGGCGTGGAGGCCGGTGACAAATGTGCGGCGAAAAAGTTCGGCGAGGTACGGGCCGAGGCGCTCCATCGGGACGACGGGCGGCGGACGGAGGGCGTTGCTCTTGTCGGTGGGATGCTCGATGAAGAGCGCCTTTGCGCCCATCGAAAGCAGCTCGTCTTCCTCCGGGGAGACACGGCTGTTGACCTTCGGCCCGATGAGCGGATGGCGCAGGAGCAGCGATTCGTAAATCAGCACGCCGAGCGCGTGCTGGTCGGTTTCGATCCGCGGCCTGCCCTTTCCGCCGAGCACCTCGGGCGCGATGTAGCCGGGCGTGCCCATCACGCCGGGCGGCGCGATGCCGGGCACCACGAGCGAATCAATGTCAATGATGCACGAGTCGCCGTTCTTCGGATCGATGAGGACGTTCTTGTTGGAAAGATCGGAATGCGCGAGCCCGGCGAAATGCATGCGCCGCACCGCGCGCGCCATCTTCGTGCAGACTTGGAGATAGGTGAGGAAATTTCCCTTCTCGTCCGGCGGCAGCAGCCTCCGCGGCTTTTCGCTCGTGAACCACTTGCCGTTTTTTTCACGGACCGAGCCGGTCTTGTCCTTGAAAAAGAAATTCGACCGGTATGCCGGGCCGACGACGGCAAGCGGTGGGTCGAGGATGTTGTTCTGCTGGAGGAAACTTTTTGGCAGCGAGCCGTCGCCATCAATCCAGCCAGTGGGCCAGCAGAAATGCGTCTTCCAATAGTCACCGTTTGCGCCGCTGGTGACGTTGTATTTGCCGAGGATATTTTCGAGCCGCCGCCGCCGCTCTACGCGGTCGGAGAGGTTTTTGAAAAAGAAGCAGACGACCTCTTTTTTGTCCTTGGTGAAGAAGACGACCTTCTCGCCGCCCGAGCCGATCGGCTGATCGTGAAACTCCACCTCACCTCCGCCGACCAGCTTCGCCTTCAGCAACTTCATGGGCACGGCTACGCGGGGTTCGCGATCGTTTTGTCTTCGGGATGCGCCGCGGCGGATTTCAGCAGGGCGGATGGTGCCCGATGCAGAATGAGGATCGTGCGGTCGTCGTTCTCGCCCTTCTTCTCAAACGCGAGCCACTTTTCAAGCTGCGCGGCACCGTCGTTCGCGCAAATCACCGGCCCGCTGTTTTGCTGGACAAAGCCCGGAAGCGATTCGCGGACGCCTTCGCGGAGCTGCTGGAAAATTGGGCCGGCCTGTTTTTCGATGGGGTAAAAGGGATCCTCGATCCCGTCGCTGCAAAAAATGAAGGCATCTCTGCTCGTTGCTTCGATCTGTTTGATTTCCCTCGCATTTCGCTGCGAATCCGGATCGGGGATGAAGCAGTTCACTTCGCCGGAAAATTCGCCGGAATCCGATTGGCCGTGCCGCTGCGCTTGCTCGTCCGTGGTCCGACTGGCCATGAAGCCATCACCCACCTGGCTGAAGAAAAGGAACGGTGTCGCGCCC
>JBBQJR010000344.1:0-3494 GCA_038326125.1 Chthoniobacterales bacterium | reverse complement strand
GAAGGGCATGGAGTCCGCCTTCACCAGCTTCGGCCTCGGGCTGATCCTCTCCGTGGTGCTCGTCTATCTCATCCTCGTCGCGCAGTTCAAATCGTTCACGGATCCCTTTCTCATCATGCTCGCCGTGCCGCCCGGCATCGCCGGCGCGCTGCTCATCCTCACCCTCACCGGCACCACGATGAACATCATGTCCCTCATGGGCATCGTGATGATGGTGGGCATCGTCGTCTCGAACAGCATCCTCATCGTCGAGTTCACGCACCGGCTCATCGAGGACGGCATGCCGCTGCGCGAGGCGGTGCAGACGGCGACGCGCGTCCGACTCCGCCCGATCCTCATGACCTCGCTCGCGACGGTCTTCGGCCTCATCCCGATGGCGCTGAAGCTCGGTGCCGGCAGCGAAGCCTACGCACCGCTCGCCCGTGTGATCATCGGCGGCCTGCTCGCCTCGCTCGTCATGACGGTGTTCATCGTCCCGGCGGCATTCCTCATCGTCTATCGCCGGCGCGCCGCTGCGACGGACAAAAAACCGCCAGGCAGGCACCCGAAGCCGGCGATCCCTGCGCTCGCGGCAACCGCGATTCTTTGCGCGCTGCTGATCTGGACGCCGAACGGACAAGCTGCAGAAAAAAATTCCACTAGGCCTGCGGTGAAAATCGCGCTCGCGCTCCCGGAGAACCCGGAGCTGATCGGTCGTCTGGATCTGAAAACGGCCGAGACGATCGCGCTGCGCCGCGCGCCCGAGATCGCCGCGGCATATTTGAAAGCGCGCGCCGCGAATGAACTCACGAAGCAGGCCCGCTCGAATTTTTTCCCGCAGGTGTCCGGCATCATCGCGCTCATCGGCACCGGCGACGACATCAGCAAGGTCTTCGGCGCGGATCCGCTCACCGGCAAGGACACGCGCATCGGAGCCAGTGGCGGTCTGAGCAATTCGACCATCCTCAGCCGCGAATCGAACGGTATTCTGTTTTCGCAGCTCATCACCGACTTTGGCCGCACCGGCTTCCTCACTTCGGCGGCAAAGCTCGACGCGCTCTCCGAGCAGCAGCGCGCGGAACTCGTGCGGCAGAGCGTCGTGCTCCTCGTGGATCAGGCGTTCTTTCACGCACTGGAAGCGGAGGCGTTGCTCCGCGTCGCGCGCGAGACCATCGCCAGCCGCCAGCTCATCGCCGACCGCACCGGTGCGCTCGTGCAGGCGAAGCTGAAGACCGAACTCGATTCGAGCCTTGCGCGCGTGAGCGTCGAGCAGGCGCGGCTGCTCCAGCTTCAGGCCGACAACAAACTTCAGGCCGCGCACGCCGAACTTTCCTCCGCGCTCGGCTACCGGGAACTCCGCCACTTCACGCTCATCGAAGGACAACTGGCCACTTGGCGCGAGCAGCCGCTGGCGACCATGCTCGCCACCGCGCTGGAAAACCGCCCCGAGGTCGCCGCCACACGCCTGCACCGCGATGCCTCGAGAAAATTCGCCGCCGCAGAACAGGCCGCGCGCCTCCCAAAGGTCACGCTGCAAGGCGCATTCGGGAACACGCCCGTAGGCGATGCCGCCGGGCGTGAGACGTACGCCGCCGCGGGCTTCAATGTGGAGGTGCCGCTGCTCGCGGGCGGACGACTGAGATCGCGCTCCGTCGAGGCCGGCCTGCGCTCCGAGGTGGAGCAAAAGTCGCTCGAGGCAGTCGAGGATCACGTGTCGCGCGATGTGACGCTGGCGTGGCTCAACGTCCGCGCCGCGCTGAAGGCCATCGCCGTCACGCAAAGCCTCCGCTCCAGCGCACGCGACGCCTACGAACTTGCGAGGGCGCGCTACGAGACCGGTGTGGCATCCATCGTCGAGTTCAGCCAGGCGGAACTCGGCAAGACGGAGGCGGAGCTTCAGTACGTGAACGCCACCTACGAATACCAAATCCAGCTTGCCATACTCGCCTTTCAGGCCGGCACCATCACACCCGCCGCGCCGCCGCCGGCTTCGGCAGCGACCAGGCCGCGCTGAGCTTCCGGCAAAAGGCCGCGGCGATTCGCATCTGGACCACCTTTGCGATCCATTTTCAGCGGAACTGGCTGCCGGAAGACGCGGGCGAGGGCGCGCGGGCGGGCAGGGAAATCTCGGCGCCAGGCGTGGCTGCGCCTGCGGTCGCGGCGAGTTTGCGCCGCACCTTCTGCCGAAGCGTCGGCGATTGCACCGGAGGGCTCGCGGGCGCGGGGTCGTTCGTGCCGAGGATTTCGGCGAGGAGATGCATCCGATCCAGCGGCTGCAAATCGTGCTGTCGCGCATCGGATTGGAGGCGCGCAGCGGTCGCGGCGGGACTTTCATCGGGCAGCGCGGCAGGCGCGAGAAGTTCGCGCCAAGTGCTGAGCGCGACCTGCGCGGGGATTGTCGCGAATTGCGGCGGGAAAGTTTTTTCCGCGAGCGCGGGCGGCGTGCGCGCGATTCCGGAACGCGCGAGGAAGCACCAGATCTGTCCCGCAAAAAATCCGACCTCGGCGAAGTAGCCGCGGTCGGAATTCGCCACGGGAACAAATGCATTTCCCTTTTCCGCCGCGATGTCGGTCGTGCTCTCGACTTCGCCGCCCTCGGAAAAAATGCGCAGGAAAAGCCGCGTGCGCCCGTCGCCTCCTGCGTGCGGATGCTCCTCCGGGCGAAATTCCCAGTACGCAAAAAGACAGTGCGGATCGCGCGCGATCAGCCACAGCTTGGCCTCGCCGTAATGCGGCTCGGCCTCGGGCGGATCGTCGGCGAAATCCTCGGCGGGGGGCTCGTCTCGCGGCACGATGATCTCCTTTTTCGGAGAGGGCGCGGGGGGGATTTCGCTCATAGAGTTGAACACTCGCGGCGCGCACGCTAGAGACTCACCCCTTTCCCGCAAACCGAAAACATGTTCACCAAACGCGTCATTCCCTGCCTCGATGTCCACGATGGAAAGGTCACGCGCGGCGTGCAATTTGGCCGCGCCGAGGAGGGCGGGCTGCGGAATGTCGGCGACCCGGTTGCGCTCGCGCAGCGCTACAACGAGCAGGGCGCGGACGAGATGGTGTTCTTCGACATCACCGCGAGCGCGCATGGCCGTGCGACGATGGTGGAGGTGATTGAGCGCACCGCGGCGTGCTGCTTCATGCCGCTCACCGTCGGCGGCGGCATCCGCGCGGTGGACGACATGAGCGCGATGCTGAAGGCCGGCGCGGACAAGGTGAGCATCAATTCCAGCGCCATCGCCACGCCCGATCTGATCACGGCGGGCGCGCAGAAATTTGGCAGCCAGTGCATCGTCGTGAGCATTGATTGCAAACGCACTGCGCCCGACGTGTGGAAGGTCTTCGTGAAAGGCGGACGCGAGGAGACGAAGTGGAACGCCGTCGAGTGGGCCGAGGAAGCCGTGCGGCGCGGCGCGGGTGAGATCGTTCTGAACTCGATTGACGCCGACGGCACGAAGCAAGGCTACGACCTCGTGATCACGCGGCGCGTGAGCGAGGCGGTCGGCGTACCCGTGGTCGCG
>JBBQJR010000343.1:0-3518 GCA_038326125.1 Chthoniobacterales bacterium | reverse complement strand
GGCCTCGATGAGAATGGGCTGGCCGTAACCGGGCTCCGCGGGCGTCTCGATCGCGCGCCATTTTTCCTCGCCCGTCATTTTGTCAAAGGCGACGAGCGTCGCGCCTTTCGCACCGGCTCCGGCGACGCAAATCACGCGCGGGCCGTCCACGATGGGCGCGCTCGCCGTGCCCCACACCGGCGGGACGAGCCCGTAGTCCGCGACGAAATCCTTTTTCCAAACGACCTTGCCGGTCTTCGCCTCCAGGCAATTCAGGATGCCGCGCCCGCCGAGCACATACACGCGCCCGCCATCCACCGTCGGCGTCGCGCGCGGGCCGGTGTCGTACGAGATGCCCGCGTAGTCCGCCTGCCATTCGGTGGTCCACAAAATCTTGCCCGTCCTTTCATCGAGGCACAGCGCGCGCTCGATGCCGCCTTTTTTCTCCGCCGGCGCGAAGTCGGTGACGAACACGCGCCCCTCCGCGACCGCGGGTCCGCTGTATCCGCCGTGCAGCGGTGTCCGCCACGCGACCTTCAGCCCCGACTCCGGAAATTTTTCCACGATGCCCGTTTCATTCCAGACACCCGTGCGTCCCCTGCCCCGCCACTCCGGCCAGTCCCCCGCGCGGAGCACCGCGGCAGTCAGCACGAGCAAGAAAACGAGAAGGCGCGCAATGGAAACGGGGAGAAGGGCCATGCGCGGATTGTGGAACGGCGCGACGCGATCGGCAATGCGGGATGCCGCGGACTGCGGCTGCTTGGAGACCGCGCAAAAAGTCGCGCGCGCAAAGAGGCACGTCCGAGAATAGCCCAGCACTTCAATGCTGGGGCTCCGCATCAAATGCAAAAGAGTCCCGGAGGGACGAAAGAGAGGCAGGCATAAGAAGCGGGATTCTGCCGTCCCTCCGGGACTCGCTTCGCTCTCGCATCCGGACCCAGCGCTGAAGCGCCGGGCTATTTTCGGATACAGCCGACTTTTACAGAGTCTCTCAGATCACTTCCGACACCGGCCCGAGGCTGTCCACGAACTTCTCCGCCGGCACGTCCATCTTCTGCAGCATCGTCAGCATTACATTGCTCAGTCGCGCCTTTTCGTCCTTCGGCTTGCCGCAGAGCGCGCGCCATTCCTCGTAGCTCAGCGTGTAATCCTGCGTCATGTGCGGGCGGTTGTAATCAATGTGTTGGCCGTGCTTCAGCCCGAGGCCGCGTCCGCCGGCGAGGAGGATGGGGAGGTTGCTGTTCGCGTGGCTGTGGCCGTAGCTCATGCCGCTGCCGAAGAGAACCATCGTGCGATCCAGCAGCGGCGCGTCGCCGTCCAGCACCGTGCGCAGCTCGTCGAGAAAATGCGCGAACTGCTCCATGATGAACGCGTCGCTCTTCGCGAGACGTTCGAGCACGACGGGATCGCCGTTATGATGCGAAAGCCCGTGCCGCGCCTGCGTGATTCCGATCTCGGGAATCGCGAGTCCGTTGCCCTCGCTGCCATTCATGTACGTCACCACGCGCGTGGAATCCGTGCGCAGCGCGAGGACGATGAGGTCGAACATCGTGCGCCAGTATTCGCCAGCCTTCGCCTTGGGCACGTCGCGCTGGAAGGGCACGGCGAATTTCGCGTCGAGCTTCGGCTTCGGCACATCGAGCCACGAGTCGAGCCGCTCGGTGCGCTGCTCCACGTCGCGGACGGAATGCAGATACTCGTCGAGCTTCGTCTTGTCTTCGTGGCCGAGCGCGAGACGCAGCGACTTCGCATCGTCGAGCACGGCGTCGAGCACGCTGCGGCGCTTCATGAGCCGCGTGCGCTGCGCCGCGATGCCACCCTGTTCCTCGCCGAAGAGCCGGTTGAAAATCTGCCTCGGATTGTCCTCCGCCGGCAGCGGCACGCCGTCGCGCGAAAAGGCGAGCGTGCTGGAATTCAGCGGGCGCCCGGTGCCCGAGGCGATCGAAAGTTCCAGCGACGGAAAGCGCGTCTCCAATCCCGTCTTCCCCGCCATCACCTGATCCACCGAGATCGTGTTCTCATACTTGCGCGCACTCTGCGCATCGATTTTCGCGCCCGTGAGCCACGTATCCGCCCACACGTGCGCCTGCCCGATGCCATTCGGATGATGCAGCCCGCTGAATACCGTGAAGTCATCACGATGTTTCGCGAGCGGCTGGAGCGACGGCGACAGCTCGTAGCCGAGTCCCGATTTCACCGGCTGCCACGCCATGCCATTCACGCCATTCGGAATGTACACGAACACACTCCGCCGCGGCTTCGCCGTCGCAGCGGCACTCGCGCTGGCATGGAGCGGCACCATCGCATCGAGCAGCGGCAGCGCGACGAGCGCGCCGAGGCCGCGGAGAAAATGGCGGCGATTGAGCAGCCAGTTTTGCGAGAGAATGTTCATGGCGGAGTTTGGAAAATGCGCGGTCGCGGTGACTACCAGGCGGCGCGGGGTTTGTTGCAAAAGAATGGGCCGCGTCAGCGTTGCAAAAACAGCCGGCTCGTCGCGAGCGCCTCAATGAGCGACGCCATCCGGTAGCCGTCGGCTTTCGCCTGCGCAGTCACTTGGCGCAGCGCGCTCCGGTCGCTGAAAGTCATGCCGCGGCGCAGCGCGTAGATCGCCAGCTTTTCCGTGAAGGCCGACGCGAATTTATCCGTGTCGTCGAGCAGGATTTTCTTCAGCGCGTTCGCGTCGGAAAATTTCCGCCCGTCGTAAAGTTCGCCGCTCGGATCGAGCGTGGGATCTTCGCCTGTGCCGGCGGGCACGGTCTCGACGGTGCGCCAGCGGCCGATGGCGTCGTAGTTGTCGAACGCCACGCCGAGCGGATCGATCTTGCGGCGGTGGCACGCGGTGCAGTTCGGGTCCGCGCGGTGCTGCTCGAGTTTTTCACGCACGGTGGTTTTTTTTGCATCGGGCGCGGACATCCTGCTCGAACAGCGTGCGTCCGATGTCCGCCGCGTAGAGCCGCAGCCGCGGCGCAATCCCGCCCGCGGGACGCAGGCCGCTCAGTTTCACGCGCACGAGGTAGTCGCCGGGCGTGGTGATTTTGAGCGTGCGGTCGTCGAGCGCGCCGTTGTTCGGCACGAGGTCCATGCGCACTTTGTCCGCGATACCGCGCGCGGCGTATTCCTTTTCAAAGCCCTTCCAACCGCGCATCTCAAACGCCGACCAGTGCGTGACCTCGCGCTTCGGCTGCGGCCCGAGCGCCAGCGCTTCGCTGAGCACCGACTCCGCCGCCGCGAGATATTTTTCCACATGCGCCGGGGAAAGCGTGAGCACCGAGCCGATGCGCTGGAAGCCCTGCCAGTCCGGGTCCTCCGGCAGGCCCGTCGGATCGGTCACGTCGAAAGTCACGCCGAGCAAATCGCGGATCGAATTCGCATACTCCTCGCGCGAAAGTTTGCGGAACGCGACCTTCTCACCCGAGCCCGCCTGCCGCGCCGATTCCGCCTCGTGAAGCTGCCCCGCGATCCAATCCGCGACGCGCGCGATGTCGTCGGGCTTCGGGCGCTTCTCGTCCTCCGGCGGCATGTCGCCGGAGTTGATGCGG
>JBBQJR010000342.1:0-3532 GCA_038326125.1 Chthoniobacterales bacterium | reverse complement strand
CTCCGTCAGTTCGATGGCGAAGCGCGTGTCGGGCTTGTCGCTGCCGAAGCGGTTCATCGCCTCGGCGTACGCCATGCGCGGGAAAGGCGTCGGGATTTCGATCCCGCGCGCTTCCTTGAAAATGCGGCGCAGCAATCCCTCAATGAGCGTCTGGATTTCCTCCTCGGTCACGAACGACGCCTCGACATCAATCTGCGTGAACTCCGGCTGCCGATCCGCGCGCAAGTCCTCGTCGCGGAAGCAGCGCGCGATCTGGAAATATTTTTCCAGCCCCGCGACTTGAAGCAGTTGCTTGTACTGCTGCGGCGCCTGCGGCAGCGCGTAAAAAGTGCCGGGGTTCAGCCGCGACGGCACGAGGAAGTCGCGCGCGCCCTCGGGCGTAGGATTGGAGAGCACAGGTGTCTCGATTTCGAGGAAGCCCTGCTCGTCGAGAAAATCGCGCGTCGCCTTCGTGATGCGATGGCGCAGGCGCAAATTTTTCTGCATCGGCGCGGTGCGCAAATCGAGGTAGCGATACTGCAGGCGCAGGTCTTCGTTCACGCTCGGATCGTCGAGCGGGAAAGGCGGCACGTCGGACTTGTTCAGCACGCGCAGCTCGGACGCGACGACCTCGATGCCGCCCGTTTCCAGCTTCGCGTTTTCCGTTCCCGGCAGGCGCGGCGAGACTTTTCCCGTGATCGAAATCACATCCTCCGCCCGCAGCGCATGGCTCTGCTCGGAGACCTGCGGAAATTCCTCCGGCCGAAAAACGACCTGCGTCCACCCTTCCCGATCGCGCAGATCGATGAAGATCACGCCGCCATGATCGCGGCGCGAATTGATCCATCCGGCGAGCGTGACGGTCTGTCCGGTGTGCTCCGTGCGGAGGCTGTTGCAGGATGTCGTGCGGTACATAAAGGGCGCGGAGAATACGGACGGATCGCCGCTTTGCCAGCGCGGAGTCGCACCCGAGCGAGGGCAATCGCATCAAAATGATCGGTCAGCCCGAGCCGCAGAATGTCGGAACATGGAGGGAGATGCCGGCGGCGGGCTCAACGTCTAACATCGAACGCCTAACTCTTAACGCCGAACGATGCGGAGTCCGATGCAGTGTGGGTTCATCCTTAAAAGTTTGGTGTTAGACGTTCGACGTTCGACGTTGAGCCCCGCGCAGCGGCCTTCCGCCTGCGAGCGCTGCCCCGCAACGTTTCATGCGACTGCCCTGGCACCCGATCCCGCCGCCCTCTTGACGCCTGCGCCCGCGATGCGCACGGTGCGCGCGCGTCGCGGATAAACTGCGGGCGCTGGGCTCCCCAGGGTTTCACACCATGCGCAAAACGAAAATCATCGCCACGCTCGGGCCGGCCACGGAATCGCCCGAGATGCTCCGCACGCTCGTCGAGACGGGAGTCAATTGCTTCCGGCTGAACATGAGCCACGCGACGCACGACTGGATTCGCGCCATCGTGCCGCGTATTCGCAATGCCGCGCGCGAGGTTGGAAAAATCGTCGCCATTCTCATGGATACGCAGGGTCCGGCGATTCGCACGGGCGACCTGCCGGCGAAGCTGAATCTCAAGCCGGGCGACATTTTCGAGTTCACGGTGCGCGGGGAAAAGAGCGAGGAGCAGTTCAGCGTGGATGTGAATTACGACGGGCTGATTGACGACATCGGCGTCGGCGACGTGGTGCTCGTGGACAACGGCGTCCTGCACATGAAGGTGCTCGAAAAGCTCGGCAACAAGCTGCGCTGCGAAGTGCTCACCGAGGGCGTGATGGGGTCGCGCCGGCACATCAATTTGCCCGGAGTGAAAGTGAATCTCCCGCCGCTCACGGAGAAGGATCTCGCCGATGTCGAGCTCGGCGCGGAACTCGGCGTGGACTTTGTCGCGCTAAGTTTTTGCCGCGAGGCAAATGACGTGGCGGTGCTGCGCAAGGTGCTTGATGAGCACGGGAGCACCGCGCGCATCGTCGCGAAAATCGAGGACCAGCTCGCGGTGAAAAACATCGTGTCCATCATTGATGCGACCGATGTGATCATGGTCGCGCGCGGCGACCTCGGCATCGAATGCCCGATGGAAGATTTGCCGATCATCCAGCGGCGGATCGTGAAGCGTTGCCTGGAACTCGGGAAGCCCGTGATCGTCGCGACGCACATGCTGGAGAGCATGATCGTGAACCCGGTGCCGACGCGCGCCGAGGTCACCGATGTCGCGAACGCGGTCTTCGAGCAGGCGGATGCGATCATGCTCAGCGGCGAGACGACGACCGGGAAATATCCGATCCATTGTGTGAAGGTCCTCGCGAAAGTGGCCGAGCGCATCGAGCGCTCCGGCGGTCTCGGCTTCGCGGAAAATGCGGTGCTTGAATCCGATCGCGAGAAAACCGTACGCAGCGCCGTCGTGCTCGCGAACAGCCTGCCCGACTCGAAGCTCGTGATTTTCACGCGGCGCGGAACGATGGCCGCTCTCGTCGCGGGGCAGCGCCCGCTCTACGCGCCGATTTTCGCGTTCACACCGACGTGGGAGCTGTGCCGCAAGCTCGCGCTGCACCGCGCCGTCGAGCCGATCCACATGCCGTTTGAGATGTCGCCGGAAAAAACGATCGCGGCGGCGGAGCGGCTGCTGCTGGAAAAGGGCATCGTGAAGAGCGGCGATCACCTCGTGATCGTCAGCGACATTTTTGCCGGGCAGGATCGCTTTGACAGCATTCAGCTCCGCAAGATGCCGTGAGGGTAGGGCGGGTATCTTACCCGCCGTTCCGGGTATCCTACCCGGAACTTCGGGCGTCGGTGTGCGCGATTTTGAAAACGATCCTCCGTCCTACGTTCAATGCGCCGGGTAGGATACCCGGCGCGGCGGGTGAGGACACCCGCCCTACCCGAGACACGCCGCTCAATGTTTAGTTGCATTGGCCGAACTCTGCACGCGGCTCGACACTGCCGCCCTTCTCCGGAACACTCCGAGCGTGCCCGCCGACCGACTCACCGCGCAATTTTTCGAGCACCTCGAAGTCGAGCGCAACGTCTCGCCGCTCACGCTCGCGAACTACCGGCACGCGCTGGCAAGTTTCCGCAAGAACGTCCCGCAGCCGGCGTGGAAGGAACTCCGCGCGGATCACTTTCGCCGCCATCTTTTCGAGCAGATGAAGGCCGGGCTCGCGAAGCCGACGGTGCGCCTGCACTTCGCGGCGCTGCGCACTTTTTTCCGATTCCTCACCGAGCGTCACGGGCTGATGGACAATCCGCTCAAGCAGGTGCAGCTCCCGAAACTGGATCGCGGACTGCCCGTCGTGCTCACGCGCGCGCAGATTGACACGCTGCTCGCCGCGCCGCTCGTGAGGGAAAAATGCAAGCAGTCACCCGAGTGGATGCGGTTGCGCGACGCGGCGATCCTCGAGTTTTTCTACAGCAGCGGGCTGCGTCTCGCGGAGGTCGCGGGGCTCGAAGTGCGCGATGTGGATGAGTTCACCGAGAGCGTGCGCGTGCTCGGCAAAGGCCGGAAGGAGCGCGTGGTGCCGGTCGGCGATCTCGCGTTGCGCGCGATCCAAAAAT
>JBBQJR010000341.1:0-3535 GCA_038326125.1 Chthoniobacterales bacterium | reverse complement strand
TAGAGTTTGCGGCGGCGATGATTGAAGCGCCATTCGCATTCCTTGAGGTGGAGGAGGAAGCGATCCTTGCGTACGCCGCGGAGTTTGAGGAAGCGGAATTTGGCGTAGCTCCAGAAGCTTTCGATGCCGTTGACGTGGTTTTTGCCGCGGGCGAACTGGTTTTGGTGATGATGAATGCGGTGGTGCTCGTAGCCCTTGAGCACGAGGCCATCGTAGGCTTTCCAGCCGTCGGTGTAGATGTCGGTCCCTTCGAGCACCCGGCCGGTGATGATCGGCATCAACTCCTGCCTGGAACAGTTTTTGACCACGCTCAAATAGACGTTCTCGCCGCGTTTGTGCAGGCCGATGACCGGGATTTTGCCGCCCGCTCCGCGGCCCCGCTTGCCCCGCACCCGGCGCGGGCCAAAGTAACTTTCATCAATCTCCACCTCGCCGCCCAAAGGCGGGCATTCCTGCACCGCCTGGGTGACCACACGCTGCCGCAACAGCTCGCACAGCCGATGCACCGTGCGGTAATTCAAGCCGCACAGTTTCGCCGCCGTCAGCACCGGCAGATCGTGGGCGAAATACCTCAGCACTTCCCGAAATTTACGCTCCGAAATGCGCGCGCCTTTGACATATTTGTTTTTCATTGAGGAGGAGCAGCTTGCACCGCTTCATCCTCTCTCAGCTACATAAGACTCAAACGAGTTCCGAAAATCCCCGTGGTCGCATCCTGATCGAGCGGGCGCGGTGATGAGTCGGCTGGAAATGGGCATTTTTGGCGTGTTCCAAACATCAGTGACATCAGTGACATCAGTGACATCGGTGAACATCGGTGAACATTCGCAGCTCAGAATTTTCACTTTTTCGCGTGATGAAATTCGTGATTGGCGGCGCGGACGGCGAGGCTGGAGGGCCGAGGATGATTGAGAATTTTGCAAACGCAGCCGCTTGTGACAGCGAGAACCTTCGCTGCCACAATCCTTCCGTGAACACCCACGACGTTACTGAACATCGCTGACGTGTTGTAAGTTCTGTTGTAAGTTTCACGAGTTTTATTCGTAACTCACTGATGCACAGATAATTGGAGGCGAGGGGAGTTGAACCCCTGTCCTAAAAACTTTTGCCACAAACATCTACACGCTTAGCCGTGCCATTAGTTTAAGCCTCACGCTGCGGGCGGGCGCGCCACGCGAAGCCGGTCGTCCACGATTTGAAGTCTCGCCCCCCGGCGCGGTCGCTCCGCCTGAGGGCCAGCCTGCTAGTCGTCGTCCCCGAGGCCTAGCAGGCGTCGGCTCGGGAACGTCACAGCGAGTTAGGCTGCGAGGGCCAGTTCTTCGGTTTTGGCTTTTGTGTGTTTTGCCCAGGATTGGTAACGCGGCCAACCAGGCTTCCGCGGCATGCCGTCTGTGACTCGAGCTTTCAGTCGAAACCAGTACGCCCCCTTTATTTTTTGGGAGGTGGGGATGCTACGCATGGCGCGCCCTTTTGCAACGGATGATTCATCACGGCATTCGGCGGTTGGCATTTTTTTCGCATCGCGTACGCTGGCGGGGTGAAAATTTTCATCCTCTCCGGTTTCGTCGTCCTCGCCACATTTTCCAGCGGCTGTGCGAGCAAAAAGCCGAAGTCCCGCGCGCGGAATTACGAGGGAAACAACAGCCCGGGGATCACGATGTTTGAGGAAAAGCCGGGCTATCCTTTGAACACGCGCTGAGCGGCGCAGGGTGGAAAATAGCTGCGCAGCGCGGCGCGTCTCCTATCATCACGGCGTGGCCGACCTTTTTGATCTCAGCGAAAACAAGTCCGACGCGACCGCGTCCGCGGCGCCGCTGGCCGAGCGGATGCGGCCGCGCACGCTGGAGGAATTCGCCGGGCAGCAGCACATCCTCGGGCCGGGGAAATTGCTGCGGCGCGCGATCGAGGCGGATCGCATCGCGAGCATCATCCTTTTCGGCCCGCCGGGCACGGGCAAGACGACGCTCGCGCAGATCATCGCGCTCGCCACGAAGTCGCGCTTCGAGCGGCTGAGCGGAGTCGAGAGCAACATTGCGGACTTGCGCAAAGTGGTCGCATCCGCGGCGAACCGGCTCGCGAACACGGGGCAGAAGACGATCCTTTTCGTGGACGAAATCCACCGCTGGAACAAGGCGCAGCAGGACGTGCTGCTGCCCGACGTCGAGCGCGGCACGGTGCGGCTCATCGGCGCGACGACGGAGAATCCGTTCTTCTATGTCAACAGCGCGCTCGTCTCGCGCTCGCAAGTCTTCCAGCTCGAGCCGCTCGCGCCCGCGGACATCGAGGCCGTGCTGCGTCGCGCGCTCGCCGACGAGGAGCGCGGCGTAGGCGCGCTCGGAAGAGCGCGCAGCGTCGGCATGGCCGCAGGAGCCCTCGAGCAGTCGGAGGGAGACCCCGCCAAGGACGAAAGCCTGCGCGCTCTGCCGAGCGCGCCTACGATTATCGCGGACGACGACGCGCTCACCTTTCTCGCCATGATCGCCGACGGCGACGCGCGCAAGGCGCTCAACGCTCTCGAGGTCGGTGTGCTCACGACGCCGCCCGACGCGCAGGGCGTCGTCCATTTCACAAAGTCCGTCGCCGAAGAGAGCATCCAGAAAAAAGCCGTCGTGTACGACGCGACGGGCGACGGGCATTACGACACGATCTCCGCATTCATCAAAAGCGTGCGCGGCTCGGACCCGGACGCCGCGCTCTACTGGCTGGCCAAGATGCTCTACGCTGGCGAGGACATCCGCTTCATCGCGCGGCGGCTCGTCATCCTCGCGAGCGAGGACATCGGCATGGCCGATCCGCAGGGGCTGCCGCTCGCCGTCGCCGCGCAGCAGGCGGTGGAATTCATCGGCATGCCCGAGGCGCGCATCACGCTCGCACACGCAACGGTCTATCTCGCCACCGCGCCGAAATCGAACCGCGCCTACCTCGGCGTGGACAAGGCGATGGAGGAGGTGAAAAACGGCGTCACGCTCGCCGTGCCGCGCCACCTCCGCAGCACCGGCAGCAAGCGCGCCGCGAAGACCCTCGGCCACACCGGCTACCAGTATTCGCACGACGGCGAAGGCGCCTACATCCCGCAGGCGTACCTGCCCGAGGGTCGCCGGTACTACGAGCCTTCGGAAAATGGCCACGAGAAGCGCGTGAAGGAACGCCTCGACTACTGGCGCGCGCTCTTCGAGCAGTCGGAGAAAAAATAGCGCCCTCCGCCGGGAGCGCCATCCGTCCCGGGGGCCCCGAACGCACCACGCAAAGCGTCACCTTTGCATGGCGCTCCGCGCGTCAGATCGCGGCCACCGGGACGGACGGCGCTCCGCTAAATCACCGCTACTTCCACGGATTGACCAGCCGCACGCCCGTGCCCGTGAAGTCGGAGACATTGCGAGTCACGAGCGTGAGATCGTGTTCCAGCGCGGTGGCGGCGATGAGCATGTCGCGTTCAGCCCCGGCCACTTTCGACAGCAGCAAGCCCCACCTCTGCGCGATCTCGATCGTGACCGGCAAGATGTTGGTTTCAAATTCCACCAGTACACCCGCAAAC
>JBBQJR010000340.1:0-3566 GCA_038326125.1 Chthoniobacterales bacterium | reverse complement strand
TGATCATCGCGCCGGATTTCGAGGCCGATGCGCGTGCGCTTTTGCAGAAAAAGAAAAACCTGCGGCTCATGCGAAAGCTCGGCCCGGTGCAGACGAAGGAGGATCAGATGATCCGCATCTTCGTCGGTGGGGTGCTGGTGCAGAGCCGCGACTCGTCGCCGGAGACGGACATCAAGTCGAAGGTCGTTACCGCGCGCAAGCCGACGCCAGCCGAGTTGTCCGCGATGCTCTTCGCATGGAAAGTCGTGAAGCACGTGAAGAGCAACGCGATCGTGTACGCCGCGAGCGACCGCACGCTCGGCATCGGCGCGGGCCAGATGTCGCGCGTGGATTCCAGTCGCATCGCGATTTGGAAAGCAAAGGACGCGGGCTTGAGCCTCGTCGGCAGCGCCGTCGGCAGCGATGCGTTTTTCCCATTTCCCGACGGCCTCATCGCGGCGGCAGAAGCTGCCGCGACATGCGCAATCCAGCCAGGCGGATCGGTGAAGGACCCCGAAGTCATCGCGGCCGCAAACGAGCGCAAGATGGCAATGGTCTGCACCGGCGTGCGGCATTTCCGGCACTGATGATTCACTACGAAGGACACAAAGGGCGCGAAGATTTAATGCCGTTCATTCTTTGTGCCCTTCGTGCCCTTCGTAGTTTCAACTAAAATATGAAACTCGGCGTCAACATTGATCACATCGCCACGCTGCGCCAGGCGCGCTACGCGGGCGGCATGGATGAGCACAATGCGGAACCGGATGTGCTCGTCGCTGCGATGATTTGCGAGCGTGCGGGCGCGCATGGAATCACGATTCATCTGCGCGCGGACCGGCGCCACATTCAGGACGCGGATGTTTTTGCACTGAAGCAAAAGCTCACGACGAAGATGAATCTGGAGATGGGCAACACGGCGGAGATCCTCGAGATCGCGCTGCGCGTGAAGCCCGCCGACGTCTGTCTCGTGCCGGAGCACCGTCGCGAAGTGACGACCGAAGGCGGGCTGGATGTCGCGGGGCAGTCCGATGCGTTGCGCCCGACGGTTGAACGTCTGCGCGGGGCGGGCATCCGCGTGAGCATGTTCATCGAGCCGGCTCGCGGGCAGATCGAGGCATCGCACAGGCTCGGCGCGGAGATCGTCGAGCTGCACACCGGGGCATTTGCAAACGCGACCGGCGATGCGCAGCGCGCGGAACTGGCGCGGATTCACGAGGCGTCCGTCTTTGCGCACGGCCTCGGCCTTCCGGTGAATGCAGGGCATGGGATCAACTACGTGAACATCGCGCTCATCCGCACGGTGCCGCACCTCGCCGAGCTGAACATCGGCCACAGCATCGTCTCACGGGCCATTTTCACCGGCCTCGACGGAGCCGTCCGCGAGATGCTCGCGGCGATGAAAGACTGACGCCATGGGCGTGCTCGGCATCGGCGTGGACATCGTGGAAATCAAGCGCTTCGCGTCCTCGATGCAGCGCAGCGGGCAGGCATTTCTGGACCGCCTTTTTCTTCCGGACGAGCAGGCTTACTGTGCGCCGCAGCGCGAGCCAGCGCGATGTTTCGCCGCCCGCTTCGCCGCAAAGGAAGCCGTGTCAAAGGCGCTCGGCACCGGCATCGGCGCGCAACTTTCCTGGCGCGACATCGAGATTCGCCGCGGCGAAAATGGCGCGCCCTCCATCATGCTCCACGGGACGGGCGCGGAAACTGCCAAAACTCTCGGAGTTTCCTCGGTGTTGCTGAGCCTCAGCCACAGCGAGCACTACGCGGTGGCGAATGCGATCTGCACCGGGAGTTCCGGTGTCGACAAAGGAAGTTAGTCCTTCCCGCGGATCAGCCTTTCCGCCTTGCGCTGAACTTTTCCGACGAACCGGCCGAGCATCCCGCCGATGGCGCGCGCGGTGCGGCCAGTCGTCCCGCCGCGGTTTTCCCAAGCCTGTGCGCGCCCGTCCGCGGCGGTGTGCTTTTCGAGATTCCACGGGTATCCCTGAAAGTCCGGCGCGGGGCGGACGGCTCCGCGGAAGGCCATGATGTAGGCGCGGCGGGGACTGTCCGTGCGATTCGGGCCGGCTCCGTGCAGGGTGAGTGAGTCATGCACGCAGGCATCGCCCGCGGTCAGCGGCAGGAATGTCTCGCATGAGGGATCGAATCCGCCGGCGCATTCCAGCGCCATGATTCGCGGATCGTTGTTTGGCGAACGATGCGTGAGGACCGGCCCGCGATTGCTGCCGGGGATGTAGCGGAGGCAGCCGTTTTCGACTGTCGCTTCCTGCAGCGGCAGCCAGAAGCTGATCTGCTGGTATGCGACGCCGGGATCGTTCCGGTGCGCCTCGTCCTGATGCCAGGGCGTCGCGGCACCGTGTCGGGCGGGTTTCGAGATCGCGTGTTCAAACCACGGCGTCGCGTCTGGGCCGAGGAGCTGTCGCGCCGCGGCGAGCGCATTCTTTCGGAAGAGCGTCTCGCGCAATTCCGGCGCGAACTCGACCGGATTCAGGATCTGCGAGAGCAGGGGAGCTTTCGCCGCGTCATCGTCAGCGCTCACCATGTCGAGTTGAAGCCCGCGCTCGTAGCCGACTTTTGTGTCGAACAGACGGTCGTAAATTTCGCGCAGGCGTTCGATTTCCTCCCCGGTCGTCAGACCATGAATCGCGAGAAAGCCGTCCTCGCGGAAGCGGGCGACTTGTTCAGGCGACAAGGTGAACGGTGGTTGCACGCCGCCAGATATAGCAGAAAACGGCCCAACGCCAGCCCCGCGAAACAGGGCAATCGCATCAAAAAAAAACGCGGTCATCCTGCACGGAGCGTCGGCGAGGGCGAAGGTGGGCCGATGCGCAGTGAAGGATCCCGTGGAAAGCAGGATGGCAAACAAGCCAGTGAACAGGCGCGACGACCGTCGTGAATTCACGGGATTCTTCGGCTGCGCGATGCCCGCCGCCTTCGCCCGCCGGGCATCACTCCGCCTCAGAATGACCACGATTTTGATGCAATTGCCCTGCCCCGCGAAACAAGGGTGCTCAGGCGGCAGGAGTGTAGTTCAGCCACGGGCCAAGCCACCGTTCTGCCTCTGTGAGCGACATGCCTTTGCGCTTCGCGTAGTCGGTGACTTGATCTTTTCCGAGTTTGCCGACGGCGAAGTAACGCGACTCGGGATGCGCGAAATAGAAGCCGCTCACGCTGCTGCCGGGCCACATCGCGAAGCTCTCGGTGAGCTTGATTCCGGTCTTCGCCTCGGCGTCGAGCAACTGCCAGAGCGTGCGCTTCTCCGTGTGATCCGGGCACGCCGGGTAGCCGGGGGCGGGACGGATACCGCGGTATTTTTCGTGGATGAGATCGTCGGTCGTGAGCTGCTCGTTCTTTCCGTAGCCCCAGTCATTGCGCACGCGCTTGTGCAGGCACTCGGCGAAGGCTTCGGCGAGACGGTCGGCGACGGCTTCGGCCATGATGGCGTTGTAGTCGTCGTGCTCGGCTTTGAATTTCTTCACCAACTCGTCCAGCCCGAGGCCGCTCGTGACGGCGAACGCAGCGATGTAGTCGTTGCCCTTCTCGGCGACGAAGTCCGCGAGGCAGCGATACGGGTCGGCGTTGTCCTT
>JBBQJR010000339.1:0-3568 GCA_038326125.1 Chthoniobacterales bacterium | reverse complement strand
TCGCTGATGTCCTGCATCGTCGAGCGCAGGCCGTACACGCCGCCGGTCGAGTCGCGGATGAGGCTGTCGCGCATGAGCACGGGGATCACGGTGCCGTCCTTGCGGCGGAATTCGCTCTGGTACGGCTCGCTGTTGTCCTCGCTGTCGCTCAGGCGGCGCGCGATCTGATCGCCGATGTCCGCGGCCACCATGAAATCGCCGACGTGCCGCCCGATCATTTCCTCCGCGGCGTAGCCGACCATCGCGAGCTCGGTCTTGTTCACGAGCCGCAGGCGGCCGTCGGTGTCGAGCTCGTGGTAGGCCACGGGCGCGTCGTGGAAGAGTTCGCGGAAGGTGGATTCGCTCAGCTTGAGCGCGCGCTCCGTCTGGCGCTGCTCGCGCACATCCATGCCGACGCCGCCGAGGAATTTCCGCCCGTCCGGCGCGACGATCGGGAATTTCACCACGAGCCACTCGTGCGTCTGGCCGTCGGCCGTGGTGATCATCACGACCTGCTTCGAGGCGCGGTCGTTTTCCAAAACGCCGGCATCGGATTCGCGCACGGATTTTGCCTGCTCGGGCGGCATCCAGTCCGAGTCGTCCTTGCCGATCATGTCCTTCATCGTCGTGCGAAACGCCCGCGCCATCACGCGATTGATGAAGAGCATCTTGCCCTTGTCATCCTTGATGAAACAGAGCGTCGGGCTGTGCTCCATGAACGCCTCGAAACGCTGCTCGCTCTCGCGCAGGCGGCTCTCGGAAAGCCGGCGCTCGGTGAGGTCCGTCCACACCGCGAGCAGCACCTCGCGGCCGTCCGCCCACACGGGCGTGAGCGTGATCTCGACGGGGAATTCCTCGCCCGTCCAGCGCCGCGCGCGCCAGTCGAAACGGTGATGGCCCATCTCGTGGACGAGCTGCCAGATTTCCGTGCGCTGGATTTCCGAGAGCGAACCGTCCGGCTGCTGCTCCGGCGAGAGCGCCGCCACGTCGAGCCCGATCAGTTCGGACGGCATCGTGAAGCCGAGCATCTCGACCGCGGAGTGGTTGCAGGCGATCACTTTCGTGTCGTCGAAAATGAGATGTGCATTCGAGGAATGCTCAAACAGCACGCGGAATTTTTCGTCGGAAGAATGGCTCGCCGTCACATCGCGCGCCACCATGAGCAGCCGCTCCGGCACGTCATTCGCATCGCTGACCGGCGTGACCACGACATCGTACCACCGCCCCTCGCCGGAGCGCACGTAGCACAGGCCCTGAAACCGGCCGACCTTCCCCGCCATTGCCGAGGCCAGCACGCTCTCCGCCGCGGCCCGCGGTTCACCCGCCCACGTCTCCACCCACGGCATGTCCTCCACCGGCTGCAGGCCGATGTCTTCGATCCAGCGCCACATCACGGAATTCACCATCTTCAGCCGTCCCTGCACATCCAGTAGCGCGATGCAATCCGTGCTGCTCTCGATCATCCTCGCGTTCAGTTCCTCCGCCTCGCGCAAGACCTTCGCCGGATCGCCGCCCTCGCGCGATTTCCGCCGCATCAGCTTCAGCGCATAGCCGAGCAAAATCGAATACGCCAGACTGCCGAACACCGCCACGAAGCCGAGCATCCGGGCCTCCGGAAATTTCGCAACCTGCCAGACCGCGACGATCGCCATCACCAGAAATACGGCCAGCGCGGCTGCAATTCCGAGATAGATTTTTTTGTCAGGGGCTTGATGCATCCGGGCGAAGAAGAATCCGCGGTGATAAAGCAATTTCCAGACCGCGTTTCACGGAAACACCCGACTCGGAAAAATCAAGCACCCACCGCACTGTGCGCTCGACGAGCCAGTTATATGGCCTGCCACTTCGGTCGCACGCGGCGGCGAGCAGGGTTTCCACTGGTGGCGAAAGTCCGGGCTCGCTCAGAATCGGCGCAAGATTTTCGGCAGCCGAATTTCCCCGCATTTCACCCGCAGTGAAATGCCACCGTCCTCCCCATCACAGTTTCGACTTCAGTTCCTTCCCCACCGCAAATTTCACCGTCTTTGACGCCTTGATTTTGATCTTCTCGCCTGTCTTTGGATTCACGCCCATGCGCGGCTTCCGGTGCACGACTTTGAACGTGCCGAAACCGATCAACTGCACATTCTTCCCTTTGCGGAGCGACGCGCTGATTGATTCTACGGTCGCGTTGACGGCCTTCTCCGCGGCCGCCTTGCTCACGCCTTTGCCGAGGTTTTTTTGGACACTGAAAACGAGTTCTGCCTTGTTCATTGAAGTTGCGGTTGGAGGGAGGATGGATGGTTTTGGGAACGGGCGATGGCCCGCAAAATTCGGAGCGCTGTGTGTCACCCGAAAAATAGTGAGTCAATGGGATTCCCGAATATCTTCCCACCCCTTTTTATCCGCTTCAGCGGTTGATTTCCACCCCGCCAGTGGCACAGCTTCTGCCATGGATTTCCACCAGCGGATCGCCTGCCATCTCGATGCCGCGCCGCGGATTCATCCCAGCGTTTTCACCGCCGGAAATGCCACCGTCGTCGGCGATGTGACGCTCGGCGAAGAGTCGAGCGTGTGGTTTCAGTGCGTCCTGCGCGCGGACATCCACCGCATTGTCATCGGCCCGCGCTCGAACATTCAGGACGGCTCGATCATCCATCTTGCGGATGATTTCGGCACGGAAGTCGGCGAACTCGTCACCGTCGGTCACAAGGCGATTTTGCACGCCTGCAAAATTGACAACGAAGTGCTCGTCGGCATGGGCGCGATCGTCCTCGACGGCGCGGAAATCGGCGCCCGCTCGATCGTCGGTGCGGGCGCGGTCGTCACCGGCGGAAAAACTTTCCCCCCCGGCTCGCTCATCCTCGGCACGCCCGCGAAAGTCGTGCGCGCCCTCACACTCGACGAGCAGGCCGGCATCCGCACTTGGGCCGACCGCTACGTCACCCTCTCCCGCGAATATCTCGCGCGCGGGATTCGCTAGCCGAATTTCCGCTTCCCCCGCGCGCGCCGCGCACGCCATTCTGCGCGGATGAAATTCGGCATCTGCAACGAGATTTTTAAAGATTGGTCGCTCGAGGACACCTTCGCCTTCGCGAAAAAGGCCGGCTACGACTTCGTGGAAATCGCGCCCTTCACGATCGCAAAATCCGTGACGGGAATCTCCGCCGCCGAGCGCGCACGCATCCGCGCGCTCGCGGCGGACGCGGGCATCGGCATCAGCGGGCTGCACTGGGTGCTCGTGCAGGCCGAAGGCATGTATCTCACGCATCCCGACGCCGCGGCGCGCGCGCGCACTTCGGACTATTTTGTCGAACTGGTGGATTGCTGCGCGGACCTCGGCGGCACGCGCATCGTCGTCGGCTCGCCGAAGCAGCGGAACATCATGGACGGCGTGACGGCCGAGCAGGCGTGGGCGTGGGCGACGGATGTTTTCCGCGCCGCCGTGCAGCGCGCGGAGGACTGCGGCGTGGTGATGTGCTTCGAGCCGCTCGCGCCGGCCGAGACAAATTTCGTCAACACCGCCGCCGAAGGACGCCGCTTCGCCGCCCAATTTGCGATCAAAGCGATGAGCATCATTCTCGACGTGAAAGCGATGAGTTCCGAGCCG
>JBBQJR010000338.1:0-3573 GCA_038326125.1 Chthoniobacterales bacterium | reverse complement strand
ATGAGCCGGATGCGGCGCAGCATGAGCCGCGCAAAACGCAGCACGATCGTCGCGGGCCGTCCCGCGTGAAGGGTGCGGAGGACGAGGACTTCGTTGCGAAAGGCGTATCGGAAGCGGACGGCATTTTGCGCGTCGAGGCCGCGCACGTCGGGCGTGTAGTTCAGCTTCGTGCGGTGCTCGACGAGGCTGTCGGAGACGACCATCCCAGCGAAGCCGCGCAGCTCGATGCGGGCCGTGTATTCGACGTCGTCGTACCAGATGAACATGTCCCTCAGCGGCAGGCCGCACTCGGCGACGGCCTCGCGCGTGAAGAGCACGGAGACGAACGAGCACCACTGCGCGGGCAGGCAGCGCACGGTGAAAATGTGGGGGCTCCACGTGAGGTAGGGCTTGAGCTTCGGCTCGTTCATCCGGTGCAGCGTGCCGTCGGACCAGAGCACCACGGAATTCAGCCAGCCGACGCGCGTCGCCGGATGCGCGGTGCGAAAACGGTCCGCGCCGGCGAGGAGCATCTCGAGCGCGGCGGGAGAAGGAATGGTGTCGTCGTCGAGCACCCAGAACCAGTCGTGGCCGGCGGCGAAGGCCGTGTTCAAGCCGGTGAAAACGCCGCCGGAGTTGCCGAGATTTTTCTGCGTGACGATCTGCAAAACGCCCGCGGAATCGCGGCCCGCTTCCTCGGCGAGCCAGCGCGGGGTGCCGTCCGTGCAGCCGTTGTCAATCACGAGGATCGCATCGGGCGAACGCGTCTGCGCGCGCAGGGCCGCGAGCGCCGCCTGCAGGAGTTCGAGGCGGTTGTACGTGACCACGATCGCGCAGACGCGCGCGCGCGGTGCGGTCTTGGCGGTCACGGGCAGCGGGTCATCCGGCATGGTCTGAGGTGGGCATCAGCGTTTGCGAAAAATCGCGATGGAGCCGGCCGGACCGATGAATTCGAGCGCCGGGTTGGTGAGCATTTTTTCGTCCACGAAGGCCAGCAACTCGGGGTAGGAGCCCGAATAGACATCGTGCAGCGCGAGGCTGCCGCCGGGCGCGATCAGCGGGAGGACCAGCGCCACTTCGCTCTCGACATTCGCGTAGTCGTGCGCGCCGTCAATGAACGCGAGCCGCAGCGGCCCCTTCACCACTTTCAGCGCGCGCTGCGAATACTGCCCGAGCGGGATGACATGGTCGTAGAAGCCGAGGCGCTTCGCCGAGGAGATGAAATCGTAGAAAGTCCCCTGCGCGCGGCCCACGAGCTTTGCGTGGTGCTTCGTCTGCTGCTCGGTGCCGCTCATCGTGAAAGTATCCACGCAGAGCACGACCGTCTCCGGGTGATGATCCACGCAGGCGCCCGCGAGGATGCACGCGGATTTTCCCATCCAGCTTCCGATTTCGAGGACATTGCCGGCCACGTCGCGGGTGGCGAGTTCCCACAGCGCCTCGTGTTCGCCTTCAAAAAGCCAGCCGCCGATTTCGGATGAACGTCGAATCCAAACATTTGGGCTGTCTTTGCCGAAAGCGGAAACCTCGGCGTAAAATTTCTCATCCCACGTTTTGCGCAGCCCCAGCTTGGTGGCGAGAGCACCGAGAGATTTTCGGACAGACGACAGAAGGGATTTTTTCGAGGAGGAAGATACGTTCGGAGTGCTCATGGCGGGCGCGGGTGGCGGGTTGTCCGCGGGAAAAGCGGGAGATGTGGGTAAAGTCTGGTCTTTGTCGGTCGGGTGTTTGGTGGACTGGCGGAGGAGCATTCGGCTGGCCAAAGCGGTCGCAAACAGCATCAGCGTCTCGCACAGCACGCAGACGCCCGCGGCGCCGATCAGTCCCATCCGCGGGATGAGCCACAGATTCAGTCCGAGGCTGATGACCGCTGTGCCGACCGTGAGCCGGAGCATGAGCCCGTCGCGGTGCTGCGCCCACAGCCCCCAGCCGAAAATGCCGTTGAGCACCGTCATCATCCGCGCCACGAGGAGCAGCGCGCAGGGGTAGGCCGCGGGCAAAAAGACCGGCCCGTAGAGCAGACGGTAAAGATACGGCGCGAGCAAAAACGCGGCGATGGCGCCGGGCACGAAGAAGCAAAAGGCGACGCGTGCGAACTTCATCTGCTTGGCCCAGAGATGCGCCGGGCCGATGCGATGCCACTCGATCATCCGCGGATAAAGCAGCGCGGGAACCATCGCGGCGAACGCTTGGAAGGCATTCAGCAGCGTGCCCGCGGAGCGATACAGGCCGAGCGCCTCATTGCCGAGCAAGATGCCGATCAGCGGGTTTTGCAGGAAAATGTAGAGGTAGCTCAGCAGGCCGGTGATCGCGAGCCAGCGGCCAGCCCAGCAAGCCTCGCCCGCGAGGCGCAGGCCGCGGAGCAAGTCGCTCCCGCGCCGCGACGAAAGGGCGGACTGCACCGGACGCCGCGCATACCACCAGCCCAGCGTGTATTCGGCGGCGACGGCGGCCGCCATGACGATGATGTCGGAGCCCGCAGGCATCCGGCCGGGACGGAAAAAGGCGAAGTAACATCCCGCGCTGATCAGCGATTGCAGCATGAGCGCCCGATATCGCGCGGGCATGTTTTCCTGCGCCTGCAGCACCCACGAGCCCTGATTGGCCGTCACGAGGAGCAGGGGAAATGCGGCCACCACGCCGAGCCGCCAGTCCGCGCCGGGCAATCCTGCGAGGGTGACGACGGCCGCGATCACGGCCATGTACGCGAGGCAGAGCAGGCCGCGGAAAATGAAAGTCTCGCGGATGAGTTGCGCGCGGGCGTCGTCTGTCTCGCAGGCTTTGTAGCGGCGCACGAGCGACACATCCTGGTTCAGGTCCACCAGCAGTCCCATCGGCGCGAGCAGCGCGAGAATCATGCCCGAGATGCCCAGCTTTTCCGGGCCCAGGCAGCGCTGCATCCAGATGCTGCCCGCGGCGGCGACGACGAGGCCGACGCCGCGCGTGGCGATCATCTGCCCCACCTGCCGGAGCAAGGGAGACGTGCGCGCCGCTCGCAAAAGCCGCGCGGTGCCGGTGGTGACTTCGAGGGCGGCACTGTCGTTCATTTACCCATGCTTCACGAAGGATAGCCTGGGGGGAGAAACGCTGCCGGGAGAAATGGGCTTGGGTGGCGTGTTCATCGCGCGGCTGGACTGGCTGACCAGGACGACGCCACCTCGGGCGTGCCGGTTCTTTAGCTTCTCAAATTCGGCCAGCGCCATGCCGACGACCTGGTCCATGTTATAGTAACGGTAAGTCGCCAACCGCCCGACGAAACTAACTCCCTCCTCCTTCTCCGCGAGCTCGGCATAGCGATCGTAGAGCGCGTTGGCGTCGGGCGCGGGGATGGGATAGTAGGGTTCCTTTCCCGGACCAAAGTCATCGGGGTATTCGCGGACAATGGTGGTGACGGGAATTTGCTGCCCGGTGGCGTGCTTGACCTCGACGATGCGGGTAAAGTCGTGATCGTTCGGATAGTTCACCTGCATGGCCGGCTGATAGAATTCCTGCTGGAAGGTCTCGTGCTCGAAGCGGAGCGAACGATAGGGCAGGGGACCAAAGCAATGGTCGAAATACTCATCAACCGGACCGGTGAAAATGAGGTGCTCATAG
>JBBQJR010000337.1:0-3617 GCA_038326125.1 Chthoniobacterales bacterium | reverse complement strand
TTGTCGTCCTTCGGCGATGACGATGACGCGGGTTGGTTTCCGTCGCGGGGGCGCGTCTGCGCCTGGACCGCATCGAGGCGTTCGCGCAGGGTCGTCATCTCCTGCTTGAGCTGGAGATTTTGAACGGCCATCTCCCGCGTTTGCGCCACGGCTTTCGTCATCTCCGCGAGCTGCTGGTTGAGTGTCGTCGTTTGCTCGGTGAAAACGCGCGTGGCCACACGCTGCTTGTTCAACTCGGCAACGGCCGCATCGTTCAGCGAGGGTGCCGCGGTGGTCTGCGAAGCGGCACGCGCGGACGGTGCGCCCGGCTTCGGACGCAGATTCCACTCAGCCGTTTCCTCGATGCGATAAACGGGATGCCCGTCGTGCATGACGAACGGATCGCCGGGATCGACATACCGCCCGAAGCGATATTCACGCACACGCTCGGGCAGCCGGACGGTGGATGCATCCACACGTCGCGAGGGTGGCGGAGCGATGGTGATCTTTTTCGCCGGACGCGAGGCGCACGAGACGAGGACGAGAGTGGATGCGAGGAGCAGGACTGTTTTCATGGATTGGATTTCTGTTGTGGAGTGTTGATGTGAAGCGCGGGGAATGACTGCGGCGGCTGGAGTGCAGTCCGCGACGGAGCGGCGATTTTTTCCGCTGGAGCGGAAGGCGGTGCCAGTTCCGCTGACCCGACCGCGGTGCCGCCGATCCTGGCGTCCGCGCGATCCACCGTCTGGGTGATGTAGAGGTAGAACTGTTTGCCCGCCGGCACGCGCACGTAGAAGCCGTCGCGTTCGATCGATTGCTGAATCTGCTGGGCGTATCGGTCCATGATGCCCTGCACGCCTTTGAGCCCCGCGTTTTGCAAAGTCGGCAGCGCGTAGGAGCCGTAATCGGAAGTTTTCTTTTCGGTGAGCGCCTCGCCTGCGCCGCTGAGCACCGCAGCCGCGAACAGTTTCACTTCGGCGAGATTGTCGCTCTTGATCAACCGGCCCCGGAGCCCCGCGCTGCCGTCCGTGATGCCCCAGGTGCCAGTGTCCGCCTCGCGCTCCTGATCGAGCGCGAGGCCGGAAACATTCAGCTCCTCCCCGCTCTGCCACACGAGCGTCCATCGCCCGTTGCTGGCGATCCGCTCACGGGCGCGATCCACGTTCGCCGTGCCATGCACTTCCGTTCCCGCGGCGATGATGAGCTGGCCGTGATGGAAGATGTCCTCGGTGACGAGGCCGATGATCGGCGTCTGGATCGAGGACGAATCAACAGTCACGACCAGTTCGCACGGGATGAGCCTGCCGAGTGGCGCGAAGTCGGAGCCGAACGTCTTGCGTTCCTTCGCGGGCGGTGGCGGGGTTTCCGCGAAAATGCTGATCGCGGGAAGGTCGGGGGGCGGTGGTTCCTTCGCTGGCGTGGCCGGCGGCGGAGTCTGCTTCGGCGCGTCCGGCGTCCGGAACGGCGACATGTTGCGGTCAACGCTCTCCGGCACTTGCGGTTTGGCATCATGCTTCGGCGCGGGCGCGCTGCTCGATGTCGCCGATGTCGGCGCGGGCGTCCGTCGGCTGTTCACGAGCAACAGGACGACGAGCAGCGCGATGAGGAAGAGCACCAGTGCTCCGGTGGGCGAGCGGAAGAAATTGAGGAAGCGGCGAGGATTCATTTTTTGGGCAGGTCAATGGGTTGAAGTGGATCCACGTCCCACTCGGAGGCGTCGGCTTTGGCGTCGCGCTGCGAGAGGACGAAGGTGAAGTCGTTCTTGATCGAGAGATCGCTGCGGCGTCCGTCCGCGCCGCCGCTGAGGACGACGTATCCCGACACCGTTCCGCGTGGCGCAACGATGGCGCTCAGGTCCGTGAGTGATGGCGTCATCACGCGATCCCCCGCACGGATTTCCAGCCGCTCGGGAGCGTGCTCCAGCGGCTTGTCGCCGCGGCTCGCGATCGTGATCTGGAAAACGATTGTGTCCTCGTCAGGAAAACGAAACGCCTGCTCGCATCGCACCTCGTATTCGCCGCAATCGCTCACCGACGGCTTCTCGCGAAGGTCGCGATACTCGACGCCCCGGACCGCCTCGGGATGATATGTCTTGAGCAGCGCGAACGCCTTCGCAGTGTCCAGCAATCCCAGCAGCCGCGGCGGCGTCAGCGCGTGCGCGTGCAGGCGGCTCTTCTCCGGCTTGCTTTGCAGCACGACGGAATACAGCGGCACCGCACTTTCCCGCAGCTCGAAGACGTAGGTGCGATTGTTCCAGCGCACATTGAGATTGGTCGCCGCTTCCTTCGTCAATGCCCGCACGGAGAGATACGCCGTGCCCTTCGTGTGCGCGATTTGGAAAAGGCCGGGCGTCTTTCCGTCCGCGGTGATGAGAGCGCCATCGATCGCCGCGATGGGCGACGGGAAGCTGATCGTCGTCACGCGCGCCTCGGAAACCGGGACTGCATAGACGGTGTGATCGTCGAGCGTGAAGTCGCGCACGAGCGGCTCGGCTGCGCCGGACAGCGCCGCGGTGAGGGCGAATGCGAGGGAGATGAAGTTATCGAGCGGGTTCATATTTGAAGTCCTGGATGGCGGTCGGGAAGCGGCCGTTCTCGACCATGTTTGGGTTGCGCCGCATTTTGAGTTTGAGCGTGAAAGGCACCGCCTCGGTGAAGGCGCGGTCCTGAAAAATGCCGCTGCGGATGAGCTGTCCGCTGATCTGCGTGAGCACGAGATCCGCGCGCGTTTCGAGGAATTCGATCTTCGCGATCTCCGCCTTCTGATGGAGCTGCTTCGCCTTGAATTCCTGCTCCTCGCCCGACCACTGCGCGCGGGCCTTTTCGTGCGCCTCCTTCAGGAACATCTGCTTCACGAGTTCCGGGTGATCGAAGCCCTTCGGATTGCGTTCGAGGAATGCGATCGTCGCGAGAGTGCTCTGCTGCGCGTGCAGCTCGCGCGCTTCCTGAAACTGAAGCAGCGGCGAGACGAAAAACGTGCCCGCCGGATCGATGATCACGACGCGCTCGCGTTCCTTCAACGTGCGCGCAAGCTGGATGCGCTCGACGGCTGCGCCGACGATCACGGCGACCGCGACGAGGAACCAGAATCGCGCAAGGCGATCCTTGTCGATGAGAACGCGGATGGGATCGGCGCGTTGATCGCGGATTCGCGACAGGCGCGGTCCCGGTGTGGTGCTGCGGATTTCGGGTGTAGATGTTTCCATGGTTAGTTTTTGGATTTGCTGAGGAGTTCACGGACGGCTTCGTCGCCCGCGGGATCGTTTTTCTTCGGTGGCGACGGCTTGCGCGTTGCACTGCGCTGGCTGGCAAGCGCGCCCGGCAGACTTCCCATCGGTGAATAGGAGCTGCCGCTGCTCGACGCTTCCGCGGCACCCATCGCCGCAGCGACCGCGCCGCCCGCCATGCCTGCGACAGCCGCACCTGCACCACCGCCCGCGCTGATTGCACCGGCAGCGCCGACACCCGCAGTGGCACCTGCTGCTCCCGCCGTGGCAGCCGTGGACGCGAGCGCCTGTCCGACTTGCGCGCCGGTTGAGATCGCCTTTTGAATGATGTATGGCGCGGCAATCGTGCTGCTGATCAGCCACAGCGCAAGCGCCGCCAGACCCATCAGATTTTGCAGGCCGTATGCAGCCC
>JBBQJR010000336.1:0-3651 GCA_038326125.1 Chthoniobacterales bacterium | reverse complement strand
ACCGTGCGCGACATTCTCGCCGAGTTGGAGAAGCCGGGCCGCGACCCGCGCCCCGAGTTCAAAACGGCGACGTTCGCCGACGGAATCGAGGACATGAAGGACCTGAGGCCGGGAATGCGGCTGGAGGGAACCGTCACCAATGTCGCCGCCTTCGGGGCGTTCGTGGACATCGGCGTGCATCAGGACGGCCTCGTGCATGTCTCGCAACTCTCGGATGATTTCGTGAAGAACGCCGCGGACATCGTGAAACCCGGGCAGAAGGTGAACGTCACCGTCGTCGAAATTGACCTCCCGCGGAAGCGCATCGCGCTCTCGATGAAATCGAACGCGACCGTCGAGTCGCAGCGCAAACCCGGCGCGCCGCCACAAGCAGGCAAGCGTGACCTCGCGAAGCACGCGGGCGGGCCGCCGAGCGGAGGAAATCCGTTCGGCGGAGCAGACTGGTTCACGCTCGCGCAGCAGAAAAAGTAGCGGCGATCGCGAACATCCAACATTCAACTCGGGCAGTCGTGGTGACGTGCAGGATCGGCTCTCGCAGCGGAGGATATTGAATATTGGATGTTGGATGTTCGCCAGCCTTGTGTCCCGGTGGCCAACGCGCTTTGAATCGCGCCCGCTTCCGCCACGCGCACGATGATCCCCGCCGACCTGCTCCTGCACGCGTATCGCAGCGGCGCGTTTCCCATGGCGACGCCGGGCGAGAAAATTGCGTGGTTCTCGCCGGACCCGCGCGCGATCATCCCGCTGGATGATCGGTTTCACATTCCGCACGGGTTGCGACGAACACTAAAAAAAAACGGGTTCGAGATTCGCATCAACTCCGCGTTTGCGGACGTGATGCGCGGCTGCGCGGAGCGGGACGAAACGTGGATCAACGACGAGATCTTCGAGAGCTACGTGAATCTGCACCGGCTCGGGCACGCGCATTCTGTCGAGGCTTGGCGGGAGGGCCACCTTGCGGGCGGGCTGTACGGCGTCTCGATCGGCGGCGCTTTTTTCGGTGAGAGCATGTTTCACCGGGAGACGGATGCCTCGAAGATGGCGCTCGTGGCGCTCGTCGCGCGCCTGCGTGAGCGGAGTTTCAAACTGCTCGACACGCAGTGGACCACGCCGCATTTGCGGACGTTCGGCACGTTGGAAATCCCGCGTACAAAATACGTCCGGCTGCTGCGCGCGGCACTCGCCGTCGAGTCCAGCTTCGCATGATTGCGCCGTCCGCGCCGACGCTACGGCGTAGTCGGCGATTCGTACTTCGGATCCAAGTGCTTCTTGCCGTCTTCGGTGTCCGTCTTGGTGTATTTGATCCAGTCCATCTGCTCCGCGTGCCCGTCGGCATAGAGCACATCCACCGCGCCGCGCGACTGGTGGGTGCCGAGATTGGCTGCCGCTCCGGCGTGGTTCACTTTTACCACGGTGTCCGACTTGGCGGCGGCTTGAAATACCACTTTCTTGCCGGTCACGGTGGTATCGATGGCCGGTGCGGCGAGGAAAACAGAAGAACCCGAATTCACCCATCTGCCGACGAAGCGCGCCGCCGGATCGAGCACCTTTGCCGTCAAACCGTAGCTCACGTTGTACGGGGCCACGCTGGTCGGAACCCGTTTGTCAAACGGTGAGCGGAAGACCTTCCAATCCTTCAGATACTTCGCCTGCAAAACGGTCGGCCATGCGTCAGCGGCGGCCGCGGCCACATCGAACATCGTGTCATCATTGTCGCCCAGATACATGATGATGCCCTTGCCGAGGCTGGAGAGATTGTTTTTGTCCTCGGTCGCGCGACCACGCTCCATCGCACTGCTGAAAACCGGCAGCGCGAGGCCGGCGAGGATGGCGATGATCGAAATGACGACGAGCAGTTCGATCAGGGTGAAGGCGTGAAGTTTTTTCATCGGTGCAAATGGGGTGCGGGAAATTACGGGCGGCGCGCGAAATAGCACGCGCAGAGTTCGGTAAAATCCTGTTATGCGCGATTTCACCTGAATGGCGGTTGTCGCCGCACGCCCCCTCAGCTATGCGCACGGTCGTTGATGAAACGCGTCCTCATTCTCACCGCCGGCTATGGCGAAGGTCACAATGCCGCCGCGCGCGGCCTCGCCGCGGCGTTGACCGAGGCGGGCGCGGAGGCCGTCGTGCGCGATCTTTTCCGTGAGACGTACGGGCGACGGCAGAAATTTTCCGAGCGGCTTTATCTCGGCTGCATCAATCGCGCCGCACCGTTGTGGGCGATGGTCTATCGCGCGCTGGATCGCACGCCGCTGCTGCGCTGGACGATGCCGCTCATGGGCCCGCTGCAGCGCAAACTCGCGGCCGTGCTCGCGGAGTCGCGGCCGTGCGCGGTCGCGTCCGTGTATCCGGTGTACGGGTGGCTGCTGGATCGGATTTATCGCGGAAAAAAAATGCCGTTCGCATCGCACACGATCGTGACAGACAGCATCACGGTGAACTCCGTCTGGCTGCGGTTTCGCTCCGATTCATGGATCGTGCCGAACGAGGCCACCGCCGCCGTCGTGCGCGCGGACGGCATCGCGGCGGAGCGCGTGCATGCGCTCGGTTTTCCGGTGCCGATGAAATTTGCGGACGCAAAATTCGCGCGCACGCCGCCCGGCCACGGCGAACCGCTGCGCGTGTTTTACATGGTCAACCACGGCCACGCCGCCGCCGCGCGGCTCGTGCGGCGGCTGCTCGGGCTGTCCGGTATCCGGCTCACCGTCGCGTTTGGAAAGGACGAGTCGCTCGGCCGCGAAATCGCCGCCGTCGCGCACAGCGCGGGGCGCGAGATCGAACTGCACGGCTGGACGCCGCTTGTGCCAGATCTGCTTATGCAAAATCACCTCCTCATCGGCAAGGCCGGCGGCGCGGCGACGCAGGAAGCCATCGCCGCGAAGACGCCGATGATCATCACGAAGGCCGTGCCCGGCCAAGAGGAGGGCAACGCGCGGCTCATCACTGAAAACGGCTGCGGCGCACTCTGCGAGACGGACGATGCCATCGTGAAAACCGTCACGCTCGTCGCGGAAAACAGCGGCGCGCTCTGGCATCGCTGGCACGCCGCGATCTCAGCGCTCTCGCGTCCCGGCGCCGCGCGCGCCATCGCGCGGTTCATTCTTACGGGCAGTTGAGAGTTGAATGCGGTTGCGAGTGGAAAGTTGAGTGTTGAGAGGAAAACGGACACGCCATCATTCCACTTCCTGCGTGCTCTGGAGAAATCATCAGACGGGTGTCACGCAAAGGCGCGAAGACGCGAAGAAAACAACCTCCCTTTGCGTCTTTCCGCCTTTGCGCGACACCAGCCACCGCTTTCTGAACTCCGTACTCGTTTTTTCTCAAAGCACTCCCAACGCCTAACACCCAACACGCGCTGCCCTCTCTCAACTCTCAACCTTCATCTCTCAACTTCTCCCCATGATCCGCGCCTTCCTCTTCGACATCGGAAACGTTCTCGTCTATTTCGATTTTTCTCGCGCCCTGCGCGCGGTCTCCGCGCTCAGCGACGTGACGGATGAAGCCGACGCGCTTCACCGGATTGATGCCGTGAAACTCGAATACGAAGACGGCCAGATCGCGCGCGCGCAATTTCTCCACGAGGCCTTCCGCATTCTCGGCTACCGTGGCAGCGAGGCTGAGTTCGTCGCGGCGTGGCAGGGCATCTTT
>JBBQJR010000335.1:0-3663 GCA_038326125.1 Chthoniobacterales bacterium | reverse complement strand
CATCGAGGCGTTCACCGTGCCGCGCCACCGGATGCCGCTCGTGAATCCCTCGCTCGCAAAATTCGGATTCACCAGCTCCGCGACGAACTGATCGTACGGCTTGTTCGTCATCAGCGCCGCGTGCAGCCAGCCGGTGATTTGTTTGCGCCCGCCATCAATGAAGCCCGTGCCCTTGTAGTCGTTTCGCAGCAGGTCATTCCAAAATGTGAGCCAGTGATCCGCGTAGCCGCGTTTGTCCGCGAGCAGCGAACGCACGAGCGCCGCACGTTTGTCCGCCGCGGTGTCCTTTTCAAAAGCATCAAGCTGATCCGCCCTCGGCAGCAGCCCGATCGTGTCGAGGTAAATGCGCCGCGCGAACATCGCATCGCTCACCGGCTCCGCGGCCTTCCCGCCGTGCATCGCAAAGTACGGCGCGAGCAAACGATCCACCGGATTTCCTTCACCCGCGGGCGCGTCCCCTTTCCGCGGCGCGAGATTTTCAGGTGCGGGTTTTGCAAACGTGAGCCCGAGCGGCCACTTCGCGCCCTGATCGATCCATGAGCGCAGCAGTCCGACCTGCGCGGGCGTCCAGCGTTTGCCGCGGCGCGGCATTAGCGTTTCCGCGTCGTCGCTCGAGACGAGTTCGAGCAGCAGGCTCTTCGCGCTGTTGCCCGGCACGATCGCCGCACCGGTGTCGCCGCCCTTGAGCAGCCCCTCGTGCGTCTCCATCGAAAGCCCGCCGCGATCCTTCCCCTTCGCGTGGCACTTCACGCAGCTCGATTCGAGCAGCGGCTGGATGTCCTTCACACAATCCACCGCGCGATCCGTGGGCGGCGGGAGTTCCAGCGCAAGTGCGGCGGCGGTGGCGAGGGGGAGTAGGAGGAAAAAGCGTTTCATCGCGTGCAGACAATCTCGCGCAACCGCTGGCATTGGGCAAGTCGCGCGCCCGGTGCATGCGGCGCGGCGAGCATGAAAGCCGTCACGCGTGTGACCGGTGATTGACATTGCGTTCGCGCGCCATCGGTTGAATTCATTCCCCACCGACATTTCCCATGGCACACCAGCTTGTCTTCAGCTCCGAAAAGGGAGCGCCGCGGAGTTATCCGCTGGCGGGCGAGCGGCTCACCATCGGACGGCATCCGCAGAACATCATCGTGCTCGAGCACGACTCGGTCTCGGTTTTTCACGCCGAGGTTTTCGTCAAGGATGGCAAGCCGCTGCTACGCGATCTCAAGTCATCGAACGGCACAAAGGTGAACAAAAAGCGCGTGAGCGAAGTGACACTGCGCGAGGGCGACGAGATTCGCTTCGGCCCGATCATCTGCCATTTGCGCGGGGACATTTGGTTCCCCGAGGGAGACGGCGCACCAAAGGAAATCTCCTCAAAAAGCACTCCTGCGAAAAGCGTTTCAGAGGTCGCTCCGGCGACGGTTGCTTCGCAGAAAATCGCGTCCGCCAAGGCACCGCTTCCGCCCCGCGAGGAGTCCAAGCGCGCAACGCCGAAAAATGACTCCGCGCAAAAAATCGCGGCTCCGGCCAAGGCAAAATCGCCGGTCAAAGAAGCGCTCCTAAAAGTAGAGTCGAGCGCCGAGCCGGAACCGCCGCTCCCGTTTTTTCCGCGCATGCTGCGGCGCGTCTCCGAGTCGCGCTACTTCATGCTCTCGCTTCTGTTCCACTCGGTGATCGTGATCCTCGCGGGCAGCATCGTGCTTTACAAAGCGATCGTGGAGCCGCCGGATTTCGTCGCGGAAGGCAACGGGCTCATTGCCGATGGGAACGACCTGCCGCCGCCGCCGGAGACGCCCTCGGACTCCGTGCCGACGGACAAATTCGTGACGCCGGCGCCGAGCATGAATGCGCCCAGCGTCGGGATGATCACGACCACCTCGACGGCGAGCAATTTCAAAGTGATCGTGCCGCAGGTGCAGGTGAAGATCGCGCCGAGCGTGGTGAGCCTCTCGAAGAATTTCGGATCCGCACGCGTCTTCGCCGGCCTCCCCGGCACGATGGGCGGCCGCGTGGGTGCCGGGCGCGCGCGGGCGATGGCGCAAAATGGCATGAAGCCAAAATCCGAGCAGGCCGTGCTGCGCGGGCTCGCATGGCTCGCGGCGCATCAAAACGAGGACGGCTCGTGGGGCGAGGACTACAAGGCCGCGATGACGGGCTTCGGCGTGCTCTGCTTTCTCGGGCACGGCGAGCTGCAGGATTCGCCGCAATTCGGGCCGGCGATCGGCAAGGCGCTCACGTGGATTTTTGAAAATGGCGCGAAGCACGAGGGGCGGCTGCACATGGCGGAATCGTTCACCGCGCAGGGCGTGTACGAGCACGCCATTTGCGCCTACGCGCTCGGCGAATACTACACGATGACCCGCGACCAGCGCGTCGTGAAGCTGCTCAAGCAGGCCATCGCGCACATCATCGAGGGGCAGGGCCCCGGCGGCGGCTGGATGTATGCCTACGACAAAAGTGCCGACGATCTTTCCGTGAGCGGCTGGCAAATTCAGGCGCTGAAAGCCGCGCATCTCGGCCAGCTTCCGATCCCCGGAGTGGATAAAGCGCTCACCACTGCCGTCGCCTACATCGAGCGCGTGAAGGGCCCGAACGGCGGCTACGGTTATCGCGGCCCGACCGACGACTACAGTCTCACCGGCGTCGGGATTCTTTGTCAGCTTTTTTGGAAAGGCGAACGCGGCGATCTCCGCAAAGGCATGGCGTGGCTGCTCGACCAAACGGAAAAACGCCGGCCGGTGAAATACAGGGAAGGCAGCGCCGACCTTTACGCCTGGTACTACCACACGCAGGCCTGCCTGATGTTCGGCGGCGACGCATGGACGAAATGGAACGCGTGGTTCCAAGACGAAATCTGCGACGTGCAAAGCCCGGACGGAAGCTGGCCGGTGCCCGGCGGCGGTAACGTCGGCCCGCAAAACGGCGACACGCTCACCGGCGCCGTCTATCGCACTTCGCTCTGCGTGCTCATGCTCGAGGTCTTCTACCGCTACATGCCGACGACGCGCGGGTGAAGGTGGGCGGCTGGCGGCGTTAAATTTTCTGGCGTCACTTTGCACGTCGGCGCGCGGGGCGACTGCGGACTTCGTATGTGGCGTAGATGATCGCAATCGTCGCCACGAGCGCGCTCGGGATGAAGAGCGAGGAATTGCCGAGCTTTCGGAACGCGGCCGCGCCTGCGATTCCTCCGCAAAGATAGGCCGAGATGATCAGAAAGCAGAGCTTCAGCCGCCGTGACTCCACCGGCAATCCGCGGATGGCGTGACCGAGAAAAATTTCCAAGTCCGTGAACATGCCGGAGAGATGCGCGGTCCGAATAACGGCACCGCTGTAAGTGCTCACCATTGCATTCTGGAGCCCGCACGCGCACGCGGCGGAGTAGATGCCAAACATGCTGCCGCGATTCAGCAGCGGGACCGCGGCACTGAGCAGAACCGACTCGATGACCAATGCCACGCCATAGCGGCGTCCGAGCCGGAGCGTGCTATCCTGAATGAGGAAACCGCTCAGGACGGTGCCGAACACAAAGGAACCGATGACCGCCGCAAGGTGCAGCGCTGTCGGGCCATCGAACGCCGCAATCGCCGCCGCGAGCATGGACGTGGTGCCGGTGAGATGCGTGATCGCCTGGCGCTCGAAGCCGAGCAGCCCGACGACATTCACCATCCCCGCGAC
>JBBQJR010000334.1:0-3666 GCA_038326125.1 Chthoniobacterales bacterium | reverse complement strand
CCACATGAAAATCGCGTCTTCCCGTTCTTCGTCGCCTGCCCTGCTTCCGCGCGACGCTCGCCACGGACATCCGGCGTGACGGTCACACACTCGTGAGCCGGCGCGGGCTTCCGCCCGCGCCTACTTGCGCACTTCGCGGGCGCGCTCCTCGGCGTCCACGAGCGAGAGGAAGACATATTCCAAGCCGCCTTTTTCCACGCTCATCGCGCGCAATTCCGCGACGGTGCCCAGGGCGATGAGCCGCCCGCAGTGGATGATGCCTACGCGATCCGCGAGTTCCTCGGCGACGCTGAGTTGATGCGTGCTGAGGAAAATCGTCATGCCCGCGCGCGACCGCTCCTTGAACTCCGCCTTCACGATCCGCGCGTGCATTGGGTCGAGACCGATCATCGGCTCATCAATCACGAGCACCGCGGGATCGTGCAGCAGCGCGCTGCTGATCACGAGCCGCTGCCGCGTCCCGTGGCTGAGATTTTCGGTCAGCTCGTGGCGGTAATCGTTGAGGTGAAATTTTTCGAACAGCGAATCCATCCGCTCCGCGATCACGCGCGGCTCCATGCCGAAAATGTCGCCCACGAACTGCATGAACTCGACCGCGGTGAGCTTGTCGTAGGTGTACGGAAAATCGGGCACGTACGCGAGGCGCGCCTTTGCCTGTTCCGGGTCGCGCTGGATGTCGAAGCCCGCGACGAGCGCCGAGCCGGCCGACGGCTTGAGCAGGCCGGCGAGCATTTTGATCGTCGTTGTCTTGCCCGCGCCATTCGGCCCGAGGAACGCGAAAAATTCGCCCTGCGGCACATTGAGATCGAGCGACTCGACGGCGGTGAGCGCGCCGAAATTTTTCGAGAGTCCCTTGGTCTGGATCATCGCGGGATGCTGAAGGACGTGAGCTTCCAACCGAGCGGCGGCGTCTGCGCGGTGAGGATCTGGCCGAGCTGGCTGATCTGCGCATCGAACACGCTTTGCCCGCCCACTTTCAGCGTGAGCAGAAAGGTGGCGAGCTTCTGCCCGCCCACCATCGTCGAGGAGGATTGCGCGCCAAATTCCAGCCGGGGCATTTCGCCCTGCGCCGCGGTGAGCTGCCGCAGCAGCGTCGCATCAAGGCCCGCGCGCGCGAGGAGCATCCCGAAGCCGGCGGCATCGAGCGTGAAGGCCGTTTCGTTCAGCACGTGCTCGCCGACCTTCGCGCCGAAGACGGCCTTTTTTTCCGCGAAATCCACGAGCAGATCCAGATGCTGCGCCGGCTCGGACGGCGCGACATCGAGGTGCAGGCGCGCAGGTGTGAAATCCTGCCGCAGCTCGAAGACCGCGCCCCACGCGATGCGCTGCGGGCGGCCGCCGGGCACCGTGAGATTCACGTTGCCGCTCAGCTCGAGCTGGCGCAGGCCGTCGAGCGCGAGGTTTTTTGGCTGGAGGTGGAAATTGCCGATGGACTCCTTTTTCCCGCCGGAGAAAATGCTGAGGTCCGACGCCACCTCGTGCTGGAAGATGAGCCGCCCGACGTAGCTCACGGGCACGGCATTCAGCCGCGTGAATTCGGGATACACCTCGCGCACCACAAGCAGGCCCGTCATCGCCAGCCAGAACCCGACGATGCCGATGATGACGAGGCGATGGAGCATGACGCGCAGCCTAGCAGCAATTCCCGCGCGCGCTCATTTCCGCTTTTTCGCGGCGGCGCGGCCCGGTTTTTTTTCCACGAGCGCGTACGCGTTGTGATTGTGGATGCTCTCGAAATTCTCCGCCTCGACGCGATACCAGGTGATGTTTTTTTCGCGGTCCGAGCGCGCGGCGACGTTGCGCACGAGGTCCTCGACGAAGACCGGATTGTCGAACGCGCGCTCGGTCACCACTTTCTCGTCGGGCCGCTTGAGCAGGCTGAAAAGTTCGCAGCTCGCGCTCTGCTCGACGAGCATGATCATGTCCTCGATCCAGATCGGCTTTTCGCTGCGGAGGCCGTAGGTCACCTGGCCGCGCTGGTTGTGCGCGCCGCGGTCGGAGATGGCCTTCGAGCACGGGCAGAGCGTGGTCACGGGCACGATGACGGTGACGACAAAATCCGTGCGCTTTTTTTCCAACGTCGCCTCGAAGCGCACGACATAATCCATGAGCCCGACCGCGCCGGTGGCGGGCGCGCGCTTCTCGAGGAAAAAGGGGAACTCAAACGTGACGTGGGAGCTCGCCGAGTCGAGCCGCGTGGCGAGGTCGCGGAGGATCGTGCGGATGTTATCCACATGCAGGACGGGGCCGAATTCGTTCAGCACCTCGACGAAGCGGCTCATGTGCGTGCCCTTGAAATGGTGCGGCAAATCCACGGTGAGCGTGACGGTCGCGACCGTGTGCTGGAGCTTGCGCGCCTTGTCGCGCACCTGGATCGGATAGCGCAGCCCGCGCACGCCGACGCGATCGATCGCGATGCCGCGCCGGTCGCGCTGGCCCTGCGTGTCGTGCAATTTTTTGATCGGCTGCAATTCCATGGCGCGCGAGTGAGGCGGGTCGCGCGCATTCCCGCAAGTGGCGAGTGCCCTTTTTGAAACGCAGAGACGCAGAGACGCGGAGGGGGGAAATGTGATCGGTGATCAGTGAACGGTGATCGGTTGGCGCTCACATCGCTGGGAGTGGCATCGGTCGTCGCCGTCTTCTCCGCGTCTCTGCGTCTCTGCGTTGAAAATGACTCTTCTCCCCTACCCACACACCGGGAATTTCCTCGCACCATCCCCGCCGCGCACCTAGAACCGCGCGCTCTTATGCCCGACGAAATCCGCCAGCTTCGCATCGGCCTGCCCTCGGGCAGCCTGCAGGAGCCGACCCTCGCCCTTTTTGCCAAGGCCGGCTTTTCCATCGCCGTCTCCTCACGCAGCTACAAGCCCGCGGTGGACGATCCCGAGCTGGTCATCCGCCTACTGCGAGCGCAGGAAATTTCACGCTACGTCGAGCACGGCTTCCTCGACTGCGGGCTCACGGGCCGCGACTGGATCGAGAACAACGGCAGCGACGTCGAGCGCCTGTGCGAACTCGTCTTCAGCAAGACCAGCGCGCAGCCCACGCGCTGGGTGCTCTGCGTGCCGGAGGATTCGCCGGTGAAAAATGTCCGCGACTTGCAGGGCAAAGTGATCGCCACCGAGGCCGTGGAAATGACGCGCACTTTTCTCGCGAAGCACGGCGTCACCGCGGAGGTGGAATTTTCCTGGGGCGCGACCGAGGTGAAAGTGCCCGACCTCGTGGATGCCATCGTGGACGTGACGGAGACCGGCTCGTCACTCCGCGCCAACAAGCTGCGCATCGTCGAGACCATCATGGAGAGCGTGCCGCAATTCATTTCCAACAAGGCCGCCTACACCGACGCATGGAAGCGCGGAAAGATGGATCGCATCGTCCTGCTCCTGCAGGGCGCGCTCGCCGCGCGCGATCTCGTGGGACTGAAAATGAACATCCCCCAGGACAAACTGCCCGGCCTCCTTTCCGCGTTGCCCGCGCTGCGGAACCCCACCGTCGCCCACCTCGTCATTCCCGGCTGGCTCGCCGTCGAGACGGTGATCCCCGAAAAAGTCGTCCGCGAAATCATCCCGCAGCTCAAGTCGCTCGGGGCCGAAGGCATCATCGAGTATCCGCTGAACAAGGTCGTGCACTGAACGGCGCGCGCCCGCCGACGCACCGCGCTATCTC